>CAZJJA010000077.1:0-5869 GCA_964546235.1 uncultured Thermofilaceae archaeon
CCAGTAATAAGGTGGGTTAATCCCGCAGAGGACGATATTGTCTGGCGCTATCCTAATGACGAAATACCCTTCGGCGCTGTACTCGTTGTCGAAGAATATCAGGTTGCTGTATTTTTTAGAGACGGTAAGGCTTATGATGTTCTCGGACCAGGCAGACATGTACTTTCAACATTGAATTTGCCTCTCTTGACTAAGGCATATAATCTTGTCTACTCAGAAACACCATTCAAAGCAACAATAATCTTCGTAAGCATGAAACAGCATAAAGGAAGATTTGGCGGGCAGTCTCAGACCAGGGATCTTGCACCAATAAAATTTCACGGAATGTTTCTATTCAGAGTAGATAATCCACAGTTGTTTGTGGTAGAGGTTGTTGGTGGTCAACAAGCATACGATACAGATTCTGTAAATAATTTCCTTAGAGGATATTTTAACGAGAGAGTAATAGCGTCAATAGCCAAGTATACTCTAGTTGATGTATACGGCAATCTGGATAAGGTTTCAGCAGAAGTAAAATTAGACTTATTTGAGGACTTTAGAAGAATAGGACTAGAGCTTATTGACGTCAAATTTGAGGGCATAGATACAACGCCAGAATACCGTGAAAGATTATTCTGGATAGCACATACAGGTGCGGCTACTGAAGTTCTCCGAATGGATACTGTAAAAGCGGCATCAAAAGAACTAGGCAAGTCTCCAGGAGCCAGCCTAGGCGCTGGAATGATGATAATACCGCCGCTCTTTTATCCTCCATATCCATCTCAACAACCTTCTGCTGCTCCACCAGCAATACCATCGGCAACTGGTACTCCACCCTCACAACCTCCAGGTAAAGGTATAGTGTGTCCAAAATGCGGAACCATGAATCCACCTGGAGCAAAGTTCTGCTATAATTGTGGAACACCATTGACCAAGAAATGTCCTAAGTGTGGAAATGAAGTACCGTTGAACGCCAATTTCTGTCCGTTCTGTGGATATAGGTTCACGCAATGAAATCAACAATTCTTCTTTCAATAATAATAGTGTGTGCCTATCTCGTAGTTGTCGGTTTTGAACTGGTACCTTCAGACCTGGTTTTTCCCCTGTTTCTTGTGGTTGTAGGCTTCGGAGGAGTAATATTTAGCCTGGGAAAAGAGAGTGGATTCAAAGACCTCTATCTTTCCCAAAAAGCTGTGTCTATATTCTGGAGCCTTGTTTTTATCGAGACTGGTTTTTCATTGATATTATTAAATCTGGCTTTTCCTCCGTTAGCGGTTCTCGGAATCTACATAGGCATAGTAGTTACGACATACTACGGTATAAAACAGATTTATAGTAAAAAATCGTAAGACTACAACCTGTTTATAGAAGGCTCTTTCTTTACCTCTAATATACCACCCATTTCCTTTACCGATTCTATTAGGAAGTTGAAGGCTCCCCAGAGTTCGTTTAATATCTCCTTTTTATCTTCACCACTACAGGTAACATGCACGTCGATGATCGAAAGCCCGGTTTCTTTACCCTTTGGATGACTCTTGACATATATTTTACTAAACCTTTTCATCGTGGCTTTCACCTTAGGGGCAAAATCCGCTTCAGGTATCCCTTTAACCTGAAGGAGAAATTCTCCCCAAAAAACTCTTGGAGCAATTTTTCGAAGAAGTGGGAGAATTTCATTTTCAAACATTGCGGTCATTTCTTTTGGTGGGCCTGGAAGCACAAAGATATGTGAACCCCGATACTTCACATATATCCCAGGCGCAGTTCCAACCGGGTTATAGATTGGTTTTGCCCCGAGCGGGATATATGCCATTTTTTCTCTTTCAGGAGTCATGCTCATGCCAGCGTCTTTATATTTCTTCAATATCATCTCATAAGCCTCCCTCGACAATACGAGGGGAAGGTTCAAGGCTCGTGCAAGCGACTCTGCTGTTTTATCGTCGAACGTCGGGCCAAGACCACCAGTGGATACTATTACCCTTGACCTCAAGCGAATAGCCTGCCTGAATGCCTCAGCTGTCTCGAGAACATCATCTCTAGTGGACACGATACTTCTCACCGTGAAACCTAAAAGAGTCAACTTTTGCGCTATCCACTGGGCGTTTGAGTTGAGAATCTTTCCAATAAGAATCTCATTGCCTATGGAAAGAATACATGCATAGTCTGTCTCCATCACAATTAAGTAAAAGTTTGCCCCTAATATTTCAGTTAACCCAGGCTGACTTCACATGTCCGCCGTCTCTTCCCTCATCATCTACTCGATATATCACATGGAGATGTTTATATTTTCCACCCCCGAACCTCTGTCTTCTTAAAAACAAGCACACGGATAAACCCGGCTACTAGCAACATAAACCACAAAGGAGCATAAAAAAAGAAATAGACAAAAAACCAAAACGGATTAAGCCCATAGTTTATCTTCTTGGCGTAGCGATAAATATAAAACATAAACACGAGAAAATATGCGCTTAGTGCGAGAAAGTTCTGCAGTAAAAGAAACGTAAAACCATAGGAAAGCAGAACCGCTATGGGAAAGAACGGGCCAAAATAACCTACGAGGATATAAAGAAGAATTAGCACAAAACTCTCCAATGGTCTAAAGGTAGAGGCAAGCATAAAAAGAGGGAAAAGACCACTCGGAAAAAGTGTTATCGTGGATAGCAGGGACAACCTCTTGTTCTTTTTGGCAAAACGCTTTAAGTGAAAGAAATAGTCTTTCATCCATAAAGCGGCACCAATAACCCATCTTTTACGCTGGTCCAACCACTCTCGCCAACTAGAAGGAGGATCGACGATAACCTCTGTTTCGTGTATAAACTTAAAGCGTAGACTGTGGAAAAAACTTCTATACCCTATATCAAGATCCTCTAATATACACTGCTTGAATCCTCCAAGCTCCTTTACTGACTTACGAGTCAAAACAAAAGCGGCTCCATTTATTCCAGCGCTTTTCTTAAGTTTTTTATAGAAAAGATAGCTGGCAACACTAAATGTCAGGTAATCATAGTAGACCATTCTTCCTAGAATCTTCTTTCTGTTCGATATTTTCTTTATTTCTGCTATATCGTAGTCTTTCATGAACTTGTAAATGGTTTTTAGAAAATTCTTGTCTCTAATTTTAATATCGTTGTCCAGAAAAACTAGTATCCTCCCAGAAGAGCGAGAAATGGCGTCGTTAAGCGCATTAACTTTTCCTCTTCTTTTCTTTGAGATAAGGAAAGTAACCGAGTTCTGGTACTTGCTAATAATTTTCACGAATCTTGGGCTAGGCTCGTCAACAGTAACTATTATCTCTTTTTCAAACTCTAATGTTTCTTCATTAATCAGAGCTTTTAGGATATTTTCAAGGTTTTTTGCCTCCCTATAAACTGGAATAATGATGCTCATTGTATCTCTTTTCGTCACTTTTATCACACAACGTGTCACACTATCTCTTCTATTTTACCGTCTTTAAAGATCATAATTGCAGGTCCCACAACACTATTAGCCTTGATTCTTCCATTATTTTCTAGTATAACACCAAGTTTTCTCTTTCTGGCTACAATTCCTTGTAGAGGTAAAGGTCTTTTATATTCTCCCTTTTCTCGAAGATCGCTAAGCACGGTCACACGGGGTTCGACAACACTTTTACTTCCGAGGACACTATCATTAACAAGAGAAAAGCTACCTACAGTAGAATAAGGTTGTAAGACGCTACGTTTAATTTCTGAATGAGCGCCAACTACAGCCCCCTCTTCAATGGACGAATATTCACGTATAAATGATCCTTTACCAACGAAGACGTTCCTGCCAATATACACAGGACCCTTGATAACAGCATAATGGTCTATAATCGCCCCCTCTTCTACGATCACTGGGCCCTCGATAATAGCAGTCGGCGAAACAATAGCATCCTTGCTTATAATTTTATCATGTAATCTATTTGCCAAAACATAGAAGGCAGAAATAAGGTCCCACGGATATCCTACATCAATCCAGTCGCCAGTCCATAGAGAAGCCCATAATCCCATATCCTGTGCCATCTCGTTCAATGCGCCAATGAAATCACCATGCTGTTCAATAAGTGAAAAAATTTCTTTGGGGAGAATAAAAACTCCTCCTAGCACATGGCTTATTTCTAACCGTTCTTCCGGCTTTTCGTAAATTTCAATAATGCTTGATCCTACAATCCGAACAACACCATATGTTTCAATATAAGATGACGGAGTAACCAAGGCGATAGGTCGTTTCCACTCTCTAAAAGTAGAGTAAATGATTGAAAAAGCTTCTCTAGGCATAATTATATCACCAAAGGATAACAGAAACCATTCTTCAGTAATGTAATCCTTGCACGAAAGTATGGCCTCTTCGATTCCTTCTTCTCTTTGTACTATTATACGAACTTTTTTTCTTAAGTTCTCTGGTATGTAATTCCAAGCCTTATTTGCCTCATTATCATTATTGACTACAATAGCTATTTCGTCAACTAAGGATAGAGTATTTCTTAGAGGATAGTAGAAAAGTTTTCGACCCATTAACGAGAGAAACGTCTTCGAAGTCCCACCAGTAAGTACTGACATTTTGTCATTACTTCCTCCAGCTAAAACTATTCCTCTCATTTTCACTCCACCGTAACAGTTTTAGCAAGATTCCTAGGCTTGTCAGGGTCATAACCTCGAGTTATGGCAGCATAATATGCCACGAGCTGCAATGGAACAATAGATAAAACAGGTAAAAGAAGTTCATCACTAGTAGGCATCTCTGCACCCATATCAACTTTCTCCTTTATTATTGAATTCTGTGGATATATACTTATAATCTTTCCACCTCTAGCTTTCATCTCTTCTATATTACCTAGTATTTTTGTCTCTAATTCTCTTTCGATAGACACGAATATTACAGGGAAATCTAGTTCAACTAGTGCTATTGGTCCATGTTTACTTTCGCCCGCCGGATAACCCTCAGCATGAATATATGCTACTTCTTTAAGTTTGAGAGCACCTTCAAGAGCTATTGGGAGAGAAAGCCCCCTGCCCAGATAATATGCACTTGTTTTTTTAGCCATCCATGAACCTACGCGTTTACTCCACATATCGTATTTTGAAAGAATACTATTCATAAGATCTGGGAGTAACTCAAGTCTTGATTTCACATTTCTCAATTCATCTTTATTGAGTTTGCCGCTGAAATAAGCTAACAAATGTGCAATCCATGTAAGAGCAACGAGTTGTGTAACGAAGGTCTTTGTCGCAGCAACGCCAATCTCCGGGCCCGCCTTTGTGTATACAGCTTCGTCGCTTTCTCTAGCTATAACACTCCCAACAACATTTGTTAAAGCGATAACCTTGGATCCCCTTTTCTTGAAAGCTCTAATGGCAGACAAAGTATCTATTGTTTCACCGCTCTGAGAAACTGCAAGTATTACCGAGTTTTCGTCAGCAGAATCCACATAGCTATAGTATTCGCTGGATATGAAAGGAATCACGGGTCTCTTACTAAGCCGCATGGACAGAAGAGCAAAATAGAGAGAAGCATGAAAACTTGTGCCTGCAGCTGTCACGTATATTTTTTCCGCACTAGAGAGGATTTCTGCCCCTTTTTCATAGTCTGGTCCGAAGCCTCCAATAGTTTCTAGAACAGCCCTAGGCTGTTCGTAGATTTCTTTGATCATGAAGTGTGGGAATCCGCTTTTTCGTGCCATTTCTGCAGTCCAGTCGACTATGGTTATCCTAGAAGATTTATCGATTGTTATGCCTTCTTCAGACTCTATATACACATAGTCTGGTGTTATAAACCCGTATTCTCCGTCGTTTAGAATAATAGTTCGGTTTGTATAGTCTAAAAACGCTGGAATATCAGATGATAAAAACATAGCTTTATCAGATACACCAATAACTAGCGGAGAATGTTT
>CAZJJA010000078.1:0-5867 GCA_964546235.1 uncultured Thermofilaceae archaeon
GTAGGTGTTGTTTATCGAATCACTCCAGGAAAATGCTATTTCGTTTCCGCTCTCTCTCATACTTGACGGTTTCTCTGAAAATGAGATCGGATAAAGATAGGAAGGATCTATCCTCCAGCTAATGATAACTGGCAGCGGCTGGTTTTTCAGTTCAGGCGCAATGACAGTTAAGGTAAAGCTATAGGTTATGTTTTTAGCGTTTTCATAATATATTATACAATAGCCGTTTTTACAGTTGGGTTCTACAGGTTCCCCGTTGACCATAATCTTTATATTTGCTGTAAATAAACTTCTTCCTTTAACCTTATACTTTAGTATATTCTTTTTTGCAAGGTCAACATTCTCCCAGGTGACGACGACTTTTTCGTTCTCTAGGTTGACGCTAGAGGCCTCGGGATCAGCTATAATATTTTCGGAAACTGCGAGAGCTGTGGTGTCCTTAATTGTTACAACACCTTCACCTTCTAGTACTATAAAGACGTTAATGTCCGTAGATGCGGTACCATCGGCACTTATGGTTGTCTTCCTAATGATACTTTTTCTAACCACGATAGGCGTAGCAAAGGAGAGTACCGAAGACATGCCTATCAATAAAAGGATTGTAAACGCGAGAAGCTTTGTTTTGACAATCATATAAATCCCTGAGAATAGCATGTATATCTTATATATAAATATAACTATTTAATTAAGCAAAATTTTCGTCAAAAAACGAAGTAGTAATTTAAGAAAGAATTATCTAGCCTTAGATATATGTGCTGTTATCTTCTCAATCTTTTCTTCAAGAGCGTTGATCTCTTTCTTGGCGATCTCTAAGTCTATTTTTCCGTTCTTAACAGCCTTCTTGAGAGCCTCTAGGCGAGCTTTTAAAATCTCTATCTGAACTGTCTTCTGTTCCTCGGTCTCCTTCTTTTTCTTGAGTTCCTTTATAGTCTCGGCGAGAGTTGTTCTAGGAGGTTCTTTGTAGATTCTGCCTCCCCTAATATAGTAGGTTGTTGATGCAAGTTCCGAGATCTCAGGGTTGTGCGTCACAATGATAAATGTTTGGTCGAAAATCTCGTTAAGCCATTTTATCAGCGAAAGAATCTTCACCGAAGTGCCTACGTCCAGATTTCCTGTAGGTTCGTCCATTAAAATGATGTCAGGACCTGGTGCTATTGCTCTTGCTATAGCTACTCTCTGTTGTTGTCCACCGCTCAGCTGGTTAGGGTATTTGTTTACGTGTCTCTCGAGACCAACAAGTTTAAGTGTTTTTTCTGCTATAATTTTAGCCTCTTCCCGAGAATATATTCCAGTGAACAGTAGGGGAGCCATCACGTTTTCGAGTGCTGTAAAGTTCCTTATTAGGTTGTAGCTCTGGAATACAAAACCAATTTTCCTAGCTCTAATCTTTGTTAATTCTTCCTCATCCATGTCTGTGATGTCGATTCCTCCAATGATCACGCGTCCCTTGGTTGGTTTGTCTAGACCACCTGCTATAGATAAGAGCGTTGTTTTTCCGCTGCCGCTTGGTCCCATTATTACAGCTAGCTCGCTCTCTTTGATTGATAAATTTATGCCTTTCAGTACCGGGAAGTCTCCTGTAGGAGTCTTATATATTTTCCATATATCCTTGAGAACTAGAACCTCATTATTCATTCTTCAACACCTGTACGGGACGAACAGATGTAGCTTTCATTACAGGATATACTGCTGAAACTGTGCTTACAACTGCCGCCAAGAAAATTCCGAGGAGAATACTACCAGCTTCTATTATCAAGGGTGGCTGTATGAAGCCGTAAGAAGCTATTATCTCAATTCCAACCTTTGCGCCAGCTATGCCGAAGAGTATTCCTATAATACCTCCAGCCATTCCTAGAACAAACGCCTCGAGCATAAATATAGTGGCTATATCCCCCCTAGACGCGCCATTAGCTCTCATGATCGCTATCTCCCGCTGGTGCTCCCTAACAGTAGACATGATCGTGCTCGTTGTTCCAAAAATAGCTACCGCGAGTCCGACCATCGTTGTTGCTAGAAGAAGACCCTCTATGAGAGACATGATCTTATAGACAATACCTATAACCTCTTCCCTAAGAAATACTCTAGATTCGGGATACACAGTCGATATGAGTGTCTTGACTAGAGCTGGATCCTGTTCGGGCTTAACCTTCACAACGGCCATACTGACATACCCTATTCTGCCTAACATCTTCTGAGCTTCATGTAACGGTACTATGACGTAGCCTCCGACGGTGCCTATCTCTTGTATCTTCATGCTAACTTCAGCTATGCCGATAACTTTGAACTCATGAAATCCTTGTTCAAAGGAAGCCTTAAGATAGACGGTTTGACCAACGGTCAAGTTTAGGTCCTTAGCTAAACCTACATCGGCTACAAGGAAGGGACCATTATCGGATTCAAACGGTCTGCCTTCCTTGAAGCCTGTGACAACATTCCCAATGTCTTCTGGCCTAACACCCAGCATGAAGACGGACGTGTCTCCCAAATAACCAGTCACAAGGATCGCTGGTGTAACTCTCTCTACACCAGGTATTTTTGCCAAGTCATCGATGACATCTTCGGAGACGTCATATATCCCCTTTCCGTAGACTAGAACTTCTCCTGGGACAAAACCTTCTATAAGTTGTGCTGCAGACATTCTGCTACCAAGACTGACAATTCTTAAAGAGACGAAAGTAGCTACACCACTAGCTATGGCTAAGATGGTTAGTGCAGCTATGAGCTTCTTGAATTTTATGTCTCGCTCAATAAACTTCAGAGCTAACCATAATGTCTCCATATAATCACCATATAATCACCCTACCCACTAAAACATATCTGGTTTAAAAACAATGACCCCCCTTACGAGTTCAGTTGAGCATATTCAGTCCAACGTACGGTTTTAAATACAGTTGCCATTTTACTAGGTATATTTTATACACTGTCAACTGGATCGATATTAATATAGCAGAAAGGACGTTCTTCCTGCTTTGAATATAAGTTTATTATGGATACTACTTGTCACTCAAGTGCAATATATGTCCTTAAGAATCCTAGGGTTATTATACAGATTTGTTCCTAAGAGATATTATCTAGGAGCTGTTGAGTTGCTACAGAGCGGTGATTTGCTTCTAGATGTTGGTTGTGGTAATGGTCTTCTTATAGAAGAGATTGAGAATAGGTTTGAGTATCTTGTTGGTTGGATGTCGATATAGCTTTGTTAAAAAAGCTTCGTAAGAGTTCTAGAGTTGACGTTGTGCTTGCGTCTGGGTGTTATCTTCCATTCAGAAATTGTTCATTTGATAATATTGTGTTTCACGATTCTTTACACCATTTAAAATCTCCTGAAATTGGCATTATGGAAGCGTGTAGAGTTTTGAAGAGAGGTGGTAGGCTATTTGTCTTTGATTTTAACCTTGAGAGAGTTACGATAAAGGCCTTGGCTTTTCTTGAGAAGCTTGTTGGATTTCCAGCCAAATTTTTAGGAAGAAAAACTCTTATATCTTTGTTAAAGAATTGCTTGAGGATAATTGAGGAAAAAGAAAATTGGCTTGGGACCTTAAAGATATTAGGTGTGAAACCCTATTGTTCGGCTAAAGCAACATAGAGCGAGACAAGGGCGAGTATTCCCGTTAGTAAGCCTATCCATAATGAGACGGTCATTTCATTTCTGAATAAGAGCGTGTAAACTGTGGCGCCGCCTGAATAGCCTATAGCCCAACCAGTGTTTCCCAGACCTATGGCTGTGGACTCTAGTTCTCGGAGCCTGCTGGATAGCTTGCTTTGTAGCCTGCTTGTGTTTAGACCGTTAAAAAAGCCCGCAAGTGCTATGAATAAGACAAGGAATACTGTGTTGCTCGATATCAGCGTCAGGGTAAAAACCGTTAGCGCTAGTATATATGATGTAATGGGGAAGGCTCTTTTATCCACGATCTTGTCGATAAAATTTAGGGAAAACTGACCAACAAGCCCAGAGGAATAGTAGAGAGTCAGCAGTAGCCCTGCCATCGTTGATGCGAACCCTATGCTGACTACGAGTTCGGGAGAAAACGAGACAAAAGTGCTTTCAAACGTCCCGATGATATAGGCTATAAGTACGTACGCGATGACTACAGGCTCCTTTATGGCAGCGAGAAGCTTGTCTATAGGTAGTCTCTCTTTCTCGGAAAGCTTAAACTTGTCTATCCCTTTGAAGGATAGCGCAGAAAAGATTGACGCTAAAATGGACACAGCCGAGAGAATGAGGAATGGCGAGTATATCCCGAAGACCGTGGAGACATAGACGCTGAGAGAAGGTCCGATACTAAATCCGAGAGACATGGCTCCGTACAACAACCCAAAGGACTTGAGCTTGAGACCGCTAAATTTTTTCGCCGTAAAGCCAAATATGCCAGTCCATATCAAGGCTTCAAGTATGCCCTCGAGAGCCCTGCCAGCAAGATAGAACGGGGTCGATTTACCGAAATAGAAGAGCAGACCCAGTGGAACGTTGAGGATAAAAGACAGGGGGACTGTCACGCTAGGCCCAAGTTTGTCTGAGACAAGTCCGGCAGGGATGTTCGCCAATAAGTAGACTAGGGCCCAAATACCTATAGTCACGCTTACCTCGAGGTCACTCCCGCCAACAGACCTTATTGCTAGCGGAAAAACCGCGAGTGAAGCTCCTATCCCAGTCATGTAGAAAAAGGATGAGACAGCCAGAAAATAGACTCTATGGCTGTCTTTCATGCATGAGCACCGACTCGATCTTCTTTCTAGATTCCTGGTACTCTTTAAGAACTTTTTTCCAACGTTCCTCCTCTACGGTTAGCTTTCCGCCCCTAACGACGATTTTTCCGCTAACAATAACAGTGTCGACGACTCTGCAGTCTGCAGAAAACACTATGTTGTCCAGAAGATTGCTCGAAGGCTGCATGGACGGGTGCCTGAGATCAAGGAGCACGATGTCGGCTTTCTTTCCAACTTCTATTGACCCTATGTCCATTCTCCCAAGAGCTCTACCAGCATTAACCGTCGCCATGTCTAGGACTACCTGCGAGTCCATTATAGTGCTATCCCTGTGCAAGCCTCTCTGCAGAAGGGATGCGATCTTCATTTCGCCTAAAATACTCTCCGAGTCGTTGCTAGCAGCACCGTCTGTCCCAAGCCCTACATTGACGCCTCTTTTAATCATCTTATTTATAGGCGCCACACCGTTCCCAAGCTTAGCGTTACTAGAAGGACAGTGTGCGACGCTTACACCATATTTGGCCATACTGTCAATAATCATGTCGTCGACATATACTGTATGGGCTAGGATAACGTCTTCTCCGAAGAAACCCCTCTTCTCCAGCTCTTCGAATTCCCCGGCAAAACCCAGAGTCCTGGCAAGTTTATCGTTTACAGGGTTCTCCGCCAAATGACTATGAATCCCCACTCCAAGCCTACGGGCAAGTCTAGCAGAACCTTCCATCAGCTCAAAGCTGCTCGAAGGAAAACCGACGGGACCCAGCAATACATCGACCATGGGATCAGACATATAACCTCTCACATACTTTTCAGCTGACCTCAGCTCTTTGTCAATGTCATTTATTCTTTCGAGTCCAGACTTCCTCGTTTCAACCTGGTCAAACATCGCGTATGCCTCAAAGAGCCTTATACCCACCTCCCTAGCGGCGTTAGCAACCATGTCAACCTCACGCTCCATGTCGAGCACAGACGTTACGCCGCAAAGAACCTTCTCGTAGAAGGAAAGCCTTGCAGCGTTAAATACGTCCTGAGAATCCAGAATCTCGTAAAGCTTGTCTGTCTCTCTCAGCCATGCCATGAGTGGCAGACCGTCGAAGTCGCCTCTAAACAATATCTGTACGCTGTGGTTGTGGAGGTCGATTAGCCCGGGAATTGCCGCA
>CAZJJA010000079.1:0-5702 GCA_964546235.1 uncultured Thermofilaceae archaeon
ACTCCATCACATCAAAAGCATGTGGAAGTATTGCGACGGTGTTTACTCCTCGACTCTTGGCTTTCTTTATAGTTGCCACAGAGGTCTTTCCGAAAAAGAAGTCTACAAAAAGTATGTTTGCAGACGACACATAATCGATGTCAATCTCGCTTTCACTCAGCCTAAGTACTTGCCTATTTTCGAGGAAAAATATACGCCTAAAACTCCTGTCTTCGAAGATGTGAAGCTTAAGAGCATCCATACCCTTTCTCACCTTAACCCTGCTAGTGTCTATCCCAAAGGCTGAAAGCCTCTCTAGAAGCCACTTCGCACAACTACCGTCGCCTACAGAGGATATTATCCCTGCTCTACCTCCCATTTTGCTAAATGCGACAGAAAAGTTTGCTGCAACGCCCCCACCTCTCTCAGTCTTTTCGAGTATATCGGCGAGCCCCTCATCGTCTGGAAGATTGTCGACCTTGTATAGCACGTCCTGGACAATCGAGCCCAGAGAAACGAGGTCTAGGCTCTTGTCTTCTCCCATTCTCTCACTCTTCTTATGAATTCCTCCACCTTTCTAAGATCCTTTTTACCAGGCCTAACGTCAAGTCCCGTACAAGAATCTACTCCATGCGGTCCTACCTTGTCCAAGGCATCAACAACGTTGTCTGGATTCAGACCCCCGGCAAGTATTACTTTAGCCTTGCTGTTCTCTACAATATACTTGCTTATGTTCCAGTTGTGAGTCTTACCAGTAACGCCAGCCCATTCTCCAACCTTCGTGTCTAAGAGCAAATAGTCGACTACGTCATCGATCTCCAGCGCTCGCTCCACTTCTCTTCTATTTTCCTCAAAGCCGCCTTTCGTCAAGAAGATCGACGCCATAAGCTGACCTGCACCTATTTTCTTCTTTACCTCTCGGAACTCTTCTCTGTTAAAAGCGTTAATAAGGTGAAGTATGTCTCCGTCGACATAACGAAACATGTAGACCATCTCGTCAAGGTCGTCCGAAAGGGGCATAAAGACTCTCTTCACCTTGCCCTTAACAAGCCTGAAGATCTCTCTGACCACGTCCAGCGTTGTTTTTTCAAAAACCTCCCTCCAGGCAGGATCTTTCAGATAAACCTTGTTCTTCCAGAGCTCGCCCATAACCGTGATTCCTATGTGGTCTGCACCTAGACGAGCTATCGCCAGTGCATCCTCGACAATATAGTAAGTGTAAATTTGTACGATCACCAAAACACATCACCTTAAAGGATTTTATGTAGAACATTCTGAAAAACACTACTATCCAGCATATCTCTTTTATCAGTCAACTCACAATGATATAAATCATGGACAGTGACTCAACGCTCCTCACCATAAAGGATCCAGTGGAGTGTATAATCATAAAAAGGCTTAACAGGTTTGTCGTTGAAGTCTCCTATAAGGGCAAGAAGAGAAGGGCCTACATCAACAACACTGGGCGACTCCACGAATACCTAGTTCCGGGAAGAAAAGCCTTCTGCCAGAAAAAGAACAATACTGGAAAGACGGATTACAGGCTTTTTGCAGTAGAAGATATGGGAAAGGGTGCCCTCATAGACACACTGTACCAGATGAAAGCCTTTGAGAACGCTGTAAACAAGAACCTGATCCCCTGGCTGAAGGGATGCCGAATAATCGGTAGAAACCCTAGGCTTGCCTCCTCTATACTTGACTTTCTCCTAGAATGCAATGGATCTTTAGTTTATGTTGAGACGAAGAGTGCTGTCCTGAGGGGAGACCATGTTTATGCTATGTATCCTGACTGCCCTACTCTTCGGGGACGCAGACATATTCTTGAACTTACAGAACATGTGTCGAAGGGTGGCAAGGGGATACTCATCTTCGTTGCGGCTTTGCCGGGTGTAAAGTTTTTTAGACCCTATAGGGAGGGAGACCCTGTGCTGACAGATATTCTAAGAGAATCTGTAAAGAAGGGTTTACCTGTTAAGGGGATTGCGCTGCACTATGAGCCAGGTCCAAGCATAGTAGTCTTAGACAATCCAAATTTGAAGGTTGTGGTTACTTGAAGTACTTATAGATATAAGGTCCGAGCAAGACTATTAGAAACACGATGGAGTATCCTGGAACGTAAAAGAGCGGGGCTGTCTCGCCAATCTTTGAGACAATGTGTAGCACAACGTAGACAGCCACGAGAACCACTGAGGTAGCTAGTGCTCGTTTCAACAAGTTCTGGCTCATGGGTGGAAGCTTTTCTTTGACGAAGCCGTATATAGGGAGTACTATGGCGATACCTGCTAGCTTTAATACAACTTCTTGTAGAGTGTACCAGTAGAGTAGGAATAGGATGATCGTAGTGGCGGCGGAAAAGAGAATCAGTGTCTTTTTTTCTAACAGGTGTTTTCTAAAATACCATACACCGAAACCTACCAGAAATCCCAAAACAAATCCTCCAGCGACATCTATAGGATAGTGAACTCTCAGAGCAATTCTTGAAAGACCTACAAGTGCTACAATGGTTAACGCTAGTGGGATCGCTTCTCTTTTTTCTAGCGCAAGTGTAGTCCAGAAGCCTGTTGACACCTGGGTATGTCCGCTGGGGAATCCTGGTCCCCTTGCTGGTGCCTTCCATAAGTTGCTCGGCGGTCTGGGCATGTTGAGAGAATATTTTAGGGATATGTTAATCCAAGCATTAGACAAGATCGATATGACTAAAAGGAGGCCGAGTTCACGGCTCACAGCCATGTATACTATCAGAGAGAGGACTACGTACAGTTTCTCTTCGCCGAGTGTTGTAGCGAAGGTCCAGGCAGCTGTGTAGCCTTTGAGAATCCATATAATTGCGAAAAGTGCAAGCAACCCTATGCTTAGAGATATCATTTTCTTCATAATATACCATGTATTATAGTCAAAGGATGTTTTTGTCTTTTTGTCGTAAATGTTGAAAATATTGTTACGATATTTTCGAACGCTAGTTTCTTTAAGGAATAAAGCATAGGAGCAAAAACAACATTTTCTCTAAATATATCTGGTGCCATTAATATATTTGGGATTATTAATGTCATTGACAAGACTAGAAAAGATTTTATTAGTACTTGTTTTAGTGCTAGTAGTAATAATTGTTTACCAAAACTTCTATCCATACCTAACTAGTCGTCATGGAGCTAAGGAAACACCGGTTCATGCCCCAGAAAGAGGAAAGGAGAGGGAGCAAGCATATACAATTATGACCTATTGGGAAGGCGAAATGTTTCAACTTCTAAATCAGTCAGCTCAGGAATACGCGAAAAGCAATGGAATAAAAGTCAAAGTTGTATTGGTACCATACGACGAGTTCTTCTCAAAGCTTTACTCAAGCTACAATATAGGAGCAGCACCAGATCTTTTTATTGCTCCACACTATTATGTGCGCGAACTCGTTGAGAATGGAGTTGCAGATGCCATAGACCCCTTACCAGAAGAGATAGCAGAATCCTTTAGGAAGGCTGGAACTCTCGGTGGTAAGACGTACTGCATTCCCGTCACGGTAGACTCTCCGATACTCCTTGTACGCCGAGACCTCGAAGACAGTCTGCCGAAAAGTATTGAAGAAATAGTAAAGGTAAATAATACTTCTAACGACAGATTGATACTTGCCTTTGATGTTACAAATTCTTATCTCGTTAGTGGATGGTTCAACGCACTAGGCGCAAGCTTCCTGGATACAGACTGCAAAAAAACGTACGTAGGCGGAGGAACCTATGTTTTTGAAATACTTCAGAAATTCTCAGAAAACATGCCTAGGAGTGGAGACTATATCCAGATGGTAGAAAAAGGAGATGCTATTGCTACCATAATAACTACATCTCGATTGAGGAGCATTCAGGATATGGTAAAATTCGATATATTGGAAATACCAGTCATCAAAGGACAAAAGGTCACACCTTATTCGACACTTGAGTGTATTTTTCTTTCAACCACAGCTAAAGATGGTTCACAAGAACTAGCTAAATATGTTGCAGAAAGGGTTGCCGAGAAACTAGTAAACATCGGTGTTATTGTAGCATGGAGTAACGCGTACACCAATAAAGACGAAGCCTACTATAAGGCTTATCTCGTAGCATTAAATAGTGAGCCGCTTCCACCCTGTAAGGAATCTGTGAAGGTCCTTATCGAGATGTCTGAATGCTTGAGAAACATGAAAGAACAAGGCTGGAGCGCTGAGCCTGCAGTTGTGGAGTGTGAAAAACACATAAAAGATTTGCTCAAGGGGTAGATTCTTCAGATCCGATAGTGTATGATGGTTCTGGCACAACGTACTTTGCAACACAAAGGTTGTCAAAATAACCGTAATCCATACCTGTGTTAAAGAAAAGGAACCCCACTCCGTTAGTCGGCGTGATGCTTGTAATTGTATCAACATACTGGTCGTTAAAATACACTTGTGCAGTGCCTCCGTTAACCTTGACCATTATCCTATACCATTCACCTCTATTGATCGGTCGAGACCAGACCCTCGCGGCGCTCCATGAACCGCCCCTAACTCTAGCCCAAACAACTTGGTTAGAGCCTTCTCTTAGATATATACCATCCCAGTTGTCAGTGTCAGCTAAAGCAAAAATGACGCCCGGGTGCGGATCGTTTGAAGTGCCAGTATAATCCATAACTTTTCCCGTTACAACGTAGCTTGAGCCAGCATAGGTACGGTATGCTCCTCCAGGATACGCGGTGGAGGACTGTAAATTCTTGTAGGAGTTTTGTCCGAAAATATTTTCGACGATAAAGTCTGCTGGAACATAGGGACTGCGAGCTGATGTAGTGAAAATAATCCATGGAGGCGAAGCATGAGAGCCGACTGAATATTCTTCAAAGTCTTCAAACAGTTCACAGGTATCATAGCCATTGCTCGCTGAAGCGGCTGTGGGGTTGCCATAGTAGAGGTAAATAGTGGTCGTGCTAGAAGATTCTAGGACAGGAACCTTAACCCAGACTATAGCCTTCTTTTCGGCTGCGTTCCAGTACTCTATATAGAAGGAGAGGAAGTTGACACCTGAGGAGTCGGTAAACCTTATGTCGTCTGGTGTTGCTTTCGAGAAAAAGTCCGCTGGAGAATCGAGAGTAGTTGAGTCAAGGATTATCCTAACCTGGTAGTCATAGAGGTTTGAGCCAGAGTTCTCAGTTATGTCTATTTTTCTCCTATAAGTCCAGCCAGAGACCCACGTCTGTCCAGCAGCCTTGAAGTTGATTGGATAGCCGTTAGAGCCGGGTCCTCCAGTCGATCCGAGCTTGACTACAACGTGCTCGCTATTTCTCAGCTCTGTTGGCACAGGTATGGTTATGGTTGCGACTTGTCCAGGCTCAATAGTCACTGGCGAGGACAGGTCATATGTATATAAAACCATCCCTGTAGGAGACAAGAAATATACTCTATCTACGGTAACTTTTACGTCAAAGACATTTCTGGCATAGATTTCGAGATTTCCTCCAGCTACAGCTACACCATCAATTTTTACAAACTCCCTTTTTGTCGAGCCAGCACTACTCTCTATACCGCCCATATAGGACGGAAGCCATACATAGAAAACAACACCTACAACAGCAGCTAAAACTATCAGAAGAAGCAAAGCCACTATTGGCGATAAACCTCTCCTTACTTCATGAAACATGAACATTTCCTGTGTGTAATATATCTTCTCGTGAAAATAAAGTTATTTTATAAAAACATTGTTACGTGTTATTATGCAATCTTTCTGCCAAAC
>CAZJJA010000080.1:0-5671 GCA_964546235.1 uncultured Thermofilaceae archaeon
TGTCAGGATAGTTGAGGAAACTGATTGTGAGCTCATAATATATGATCATCACCTTCCACGCGAGCCTAGGTTTCGAGAGCATACTGCGCCAGTGTGGGAGACCGCTGAGAGGCTTGGAAAGAAGGTTATGACCGCTGCAGAGTTTTTGGGCATGAAGCCCGTTGTCCTGGGCGAATAGCTGTCATGCTTTTACAGCGGGAGTAAATGTCATAGAATTTATATGTAAAGAATAATCTTTCACACAATGAAGGCATGTCAGCTTGCTATAGTAGGCTTTTTGACACTGGTCGTCTTCGCGATAGGCATTGAGATAGCTCTCTTGTTGATGTTTCTCGGGGTAGTTTCTGGTTTAGCCTGGACTTTTTTGGCATCAAAGCTTACTCCAAAACTAGTTCCGAGGAAGATTAGAGAAAGCATACTGTTTAGGCCCCCATTACCTAGCGAAGAAATCTCTTGCAAAGACTTCGTCTATTATTCTTTTATACCAGGTCTTTTTGTCTTCTCGATTGCTACGCTAATATCTGATATAATAAATTACCAGATAGCTAGCGGCGAAGGATTAATCTATCTTGCAGTTATAACAATGTTTCTCCTACCCTTCGTCTTCATCTCGGCTGCCAAAATGGCGCTAAACACAGCCGAGATAGACTTCATCGAGGGACACTATATTAGAAGAGTAGAGCTAATCCCATACTTCGAGGAATTTGTAGGCTTTGGAGCTCTCCTAGGATTTCTCGTATATGCTGGTGAACTCATCTCTAATACATGGAGCCAGTATGTTGAAGTATTAGGTGAAGCAGGAGTAAAAGTTGTTCCAGAGGACATTGTTATTCTTGTCTCGACAAACATAGGTTACATTTTAGGCTATCTAATTCTCATACTCTATCCTTCCACTCTCGCGATGCTGACATATATGGTCCTCGGATACCAGAGAACTAAGCGAAACCTTATCCTTTCCTTAAAACCAGCCTTTCTAAAACCCCAGATACAACTCCAATGCTTTAACTGTGGTGCAACTCTTACGGGTCGAGAATATATATGTCCTAACTGTCAAACACAGCTAAAACCGATATAACAATCAATAATTGAAACATATAACGAAACCAAATATCAAGAGAAAAAAATAAATTTCAGATATTTTTCACAAAATCTTGTATGTTGTATAATTTTCTGCGTATATATAAATAAAAAAGTTAAAATTATTTATCGACTATTGCGCATCGGATAGTAGTAATTATAAGGATTCGTGTAACCATACTCAGATTTTCTTCTTTTTAAGTAGATATATCTTGCTATAAGTACAGCTAAGGCCATAGAAAGCAAAAAGATTCCCATCAATCCAGCAGAAGTAATAAAACCTGGTATACTATAAACAAGGCCAAAATATGTTGCTAGAATAATGACAACAAGCAAAAAGGCGACAAAAACACAGCCAGTTATTTTTGGCATACGCGGTCTAAATTTAAGATAAACAAGGTAAAAGGGAGATATATACAGTAGCCCTAATAGAAAACCAACAACAACAAGAAACATTATTGTCCCCTCAAAGCCCGCCAGCAATCCTGCAACACTGCCTATAGTGCAAGACACGAGAGACGGCAAACATATGATCTGTAAAATGATTCTTCCAACACCTGTAAGAGATAATAGAAGATCTATAAGATACAGCAAAACAACACTAATATATTCATATTGTGACACTATGCTTAAGCCTTTATCCGCAAAGGAAGCCAAAAACGACAATGGTGTACCAAAATAAAGTCTAGAGTAAAATGCGTATCTACTTTCATTCACCCTGTTCCACCAGTAGTCAATATAATTCACTTTTTCTGGACTGCCCAGTTTACCAGCCTTATTTACAGAAACAGTATAGTTCTCCAACAATATTATTCCCTCACTACAGTTTTTATCAAATATCGAAACATGCCCATGGACAACTGTAATGACAGCATCATCGCCTTTCACATCAAATGATATTTCAGTGCCGCCAGCAGAAACATGTGTTCTAAATTTGTTACCTACATAGTAAGAAAAGCTTTTCAGATTCGATACTATTACGTGAATCTTTCCCTGAATGCCAATATGCTGTCCTGAAATAATGTACATACCGCTGTTCTCTCCAACCGTTATTATATCCGAGCTCTTATTGCTCCACCTCACTTCAACAATAACGTATGAGTTTTTATCGGCATACAAGCCGTCACCTAGATCTAGTTCAACAACCCCCTTCAACTCTTTCCAGTCCCCACCCCTCTTTCTATAATATACATTGCCCGAGTATTTTACAACTACATACCTGCCATCTCCTATCTTTATTGGTCTATTATTTAACCTACCCAACAAAATGTTTTTGATATACGTGTACGCATCTGGAGAAGAAGTTTCGCCCAAATGATGAGCATGTATCAAATATTGTGGAACTCCTACAAGGCTATTGCTCTTGAGAGAAACAACTCCGTCTCCAATAGGTATAAGATCCTCCTTTAAAGTTGTAATCTTTTTAGTCGTCAAAACCAATGTGCCATTCCGTATCTCTGGCCAATAATAGACTATATCAGTTCCTTTATCAAAGTAGCCTATCAAGGTCTGAATACCAATAATATTGTACATTTTTACTCCTTTTTTCATAGCAGCAGACATTCCACGAACTGTTTTACCGTCAGGAGTTTTGTAGTAGCTTAAAACACCTTCATATTGGTTTAAATTATTTATGACCTTGCTGTAAAGTCTTAGTTGTTCAAGCAGAGGTCCAGGCTTCAACATAATAAACTTTGGTTTTGGGCAAACAATCTTTGGTTTCAATTCTACAATAGTTTTAGCTGTTTTTGCAAGACACACCCAACCATAATATGAAAGATATAGATATTTCCAAACATAAAACACATACTTACCTCCAAACTCCTGGTATAAGTCTGCCAGAAAAGATCCGTGATTCGGCGTACCAAGCATAATGAGTTTTCTTATATCAAATTTATAGTTGTCATCCGCAATATACCTGCGCGCGATCAAACCTCCAGTACTATGTCCGACAACATCTACCTTTGACAGATTAACTCCTTTACGGAGATACCCCTCCTTCAAAACCTTGATCTTCCTTGGAAGAGCCTCAAACTCCTTATTGAGATCCCCATTACTTGTCCAATCAATAGTAGAAACATTAAAACCATCATTAACCATCCAGTCAAACATCACATTCCAAGTCTCACTAGTAGACCATAAACCGTGAATCAAAATAACAGGAGGACGGTAAACCTTTAACGTGAATTCCGTGTCACCAATCTTTAACGTATCGCTCATCCTCATTTTCCGGGGATCAAAAACCTCAGGCGGTTTATAGAGAAGAACCAATGTGTTACCATCTTTTTCAAAAACTTTTACAGATCCTCTTCCCAATAGAGTCCATGCAGGAAAAACTCCTCTAAAATGGGCATAGTTTGTTTTAACCGTAAATTTAATTGTGGAAACCCCATCAGCCACTACTCCAACCATGTTGTTTTTACTGTGTAAACTAGGAGTAACATGGTAAAAACGGATTTCAATACATCCGATCTTTAAATCTTCTTTGGATAACCACGAAGGTAGTTTATTTTTATTTGTTCTTCTCAAATATAAGCACAGATAATGCATCCCATTACGACTACTAAGCTGTCCTCCAGGATACGAAATAGTTAAAACAACTTTTCCAGACGCATCCGTAATTGCGGTTTGAGGAGAAACGATTCCCAACTGGTCTTGGACATAATCCTCTCCTTTCTCTTTAACTAGCATAGCTTCGATGGGAGTATTTGAAGCTATGCTATCATAATAACCAATATGTAACTCATAATTTACTTTATATTGAGCTTCTGAACCGACAGGAATCCATATGGGTCCTTCATCTAAGATCCGAAAACTGGAAACCTCAAGTTCTATGGGATATATAATCCCTGCCTTCACATATAAAGGGTCCCGTTCTTTGAAATATATAGAAAATTTAAGACATCCATATATTCCATCAAAGATGGGCACAAGGTCGCCCTTCTTTCCATCATATATGATCCCTGAAACTTTTATAGTTGTAACCTTGTTTATTCCACCACGTAATTCCTTAGACAAAACGGTATGTCCTGAAAGCGTCTGAAGATTTTTGAGATCAATATGAGTGTTCCATACAACAAGGTTGACGGCGCCTTTATGCAATATTGTATATCTTATTTTTATCGTAAACGCGAAATGTTTTCCATTTATATCTTTCCATTCTTTTCCTACAAAATAATCGCTAGGAGGAGTTATCTCTAAAACTTTAATGTATTCTTTAACTGTGGGCATGTCAAAAATAAAATACTTTGTAGCATTCATATAGTGTTCTTTTTTTGCAACAATCTTAAAAAGAAAAGCGGATTTGACATATTCAAGTTCTTCTAAGTTGAAATAGAATTTACCATCTATGTCCGTGACGTTGTTTGAGACCCATCTATATTTTGCTCCTTGCTTTAGCTTGGCGAACACTTCGTCAAGGAATTGTTTTCTACTAGTATAATTTTTTTCTTTTGACAACTCATTCAATGTACTATAATACTGTTCCCGGTCAATAGCTATTGCTTCAACTTTAACATCCGCATCCATAAGCGGGAAACCCATGCTGTGGAAAAAGCCCTCTAGCTTAGCTGGCTTTTCCCCATCAGCATGTATCTTATATTCAATAGTGGAGACAGTAACGTTTTCTACATAAAATGTTGTGTTACTAACTTTAAAATCGAAATAATCTAATCCTCCTGGTTCTATGTTGATTTTCCAAACAGTTCCAAGAGCGTCGAGCGGTATTTTCCATGTAAAGACCACGGGCCAACCCTTGTCTGGAATGTCCTTGTCGATGATGTTTATGCCAGCTGTTTCAAAGATGTTTTCTATATAAAAGTACGGTGCAGCGTCAACCGTGCTTCTCATATAGTATGAGAATAAATCGATGTACATGCCTTTAAATTCATATTTGAGGTCAAGCATATCAACGCATTTACCGTTATCTACTATAATTTGTCCATAAAGGGTTTCCCCAGGTTCATACGTGGTTTGATCTAAGATAATATTAAGGTTGGCAAATGCCTTCCTGACGATTTTAAATAAACGTTTACTCTCATGATAGTTCTTATAGCCATATCCCACAACGTCTATGTAATATTCGCCCAGGGGAATAATGCTTCCAGTCGAATTTCTCGAAGGAATGCTCACCTCGAGATAAAATCTTCCATCTCGATCAGTTATTGTACTGCCAATTAGACCCCAAATGGAAGGATTCTCCGCGTTGAAATAGCTGACATTTATCTTCATTCCAACCATAGGGTCGCCTAGACCGTCAATCACTGTACCCGAAACTACAAATGTGTCAGTGCAATAAACAGTGTTGGTGTTGATAGTAACGTTAAAGGTGTATTCTCTTCTCATATCCTCTATCATCGTTTCATGTGTAGCTTTAACGTTGAAAGTAAAGCTCTTCGAAGCGACCGTAGAACCATAGCTAGCTACAACCGTGACGTTATATATACCCTCTGCGGTTATAGGCACGTCCAATACATACTTACCGTGTTCGTCAGTTAAAACATAGTCATTCCACACGTTGCCGCTTGGCTCTACAACGTAAATATTCAGCCATGCATGCACTCCGTCTCCATGGAGATAAACACTAACATTTATG
>CAZJJA010000081.1:0-5654 GCA_964546235.1 uncultured Thermofilaceae archaeon
GACCACGCTACTCCATGGACGAGGAGGTCCCACACAGATGATCCTGTACCAGTAGCTTTGATGATACATGGAATTCAACCCGATCCCAATATTAAAAGCTTTACAGAAAGAAGGTGTGCTAAGGGAAGTCTCGGCATTATTGAACATGGATGGCTTCTGTTGCCTAAAGTGTTTTCCTTAATAGAAAGTAGAGAAAAATAGCCGTCGCATTTTCTTCTAATTTTTATTATTTTTCATTGCACTAGTGACAGCCATATTTGTTGGATAGCTCAAAGGCTCCACACTTAACCAGTCCGCCACACACTCTCCAGTCCTTATAACTTTTCCTAATTTCTTTCATTTTCTCTGCAACCTCGTACATATTACCTACATACTCACATGCACCTCTATATACGAGTGCAACAAGAATGTCAAGCGCTTTCTTATAGAGCTGGAAGGCGTTCTCAAGGTCCCCTCTGCTTTCTGCAATAATTGCCAAACCTGCGAGAAACCTGGCTTTCTGAGGTATATCCTTGTTTTCGAACTCTCTTTCTATGATATCCAGCGCCTTTCTAAGGTTTTTTTCAGCTTCATCTATTCTGCCCATACCTGCTAGCGCCAGACCTAGGTTGCCTACGATTTCCGTTCTGATAAGAGGGCTCATTTCCCGATTCTTTACTATGTTCCATGCTTCCAACAGTTTCTGATAAGCAATGTCGGGAAACCCCTGGTCAATTTCAAACAGGGCAGTTTTCAGCATGAGGGAAAGGTATCTTTCTAGATATTTGCTTTCTTCCTTTTCTACGAGCTTTTTTAGTATCATTACCGAGATATCTAGAATCAGCGAGGCACTAGAGAACCAATTTCCGTTTTCCGATATTATACCAGAAAGCAGTTCAAGTCTATAAGTTGTGTATGTGTAAAGTGTTTTATGAAAGAGGTCGGGCTGCAAGATTGCGACTGCTTCAATTACGGGATAGCTGTTTTTGTCATATAAAGTGTTCATGGCTTTGGAGAAAATCTGGATCGATAGGTTAGGCTTGTATTTAAGTATGGACCAGGTTGCATGGAAGGGGGATATTGATTTCCATAAGGAGCCGAGGTCGAATTTTTTTCTTTCAAGACCATTGCTTTTCATCAGATTCAGCCATTGTTCGTTACGGAAAGAGCAGAGTCCGAGAGACGGGTCGTAGAGTAGTACCCTCTTGAGAGAATCGTTTTTACTGGCCATAAGTGTTTCGGGAAACACCAGGAGTCCATTAGCATTTATGTTTGAGATTTCTGCTGCAATATCTAGTTTTTCTATAATCCTTTCGATGAGATCAGACAGGCGGTAATCTGTTTTTTCAGCCAAAACTTCTTTTATCTCTTTTCCTGTGACACTTAGGTAAAGGGAAAGTGTTTCTATTAGAGAAAGATTGCCATAATGTTTCTCAACTATTTCTTCTACATCTTTATCAGAGACAGAAACATTGTCTTTTTCAAAAACTTTCTTTGCAAACCATATCTGAAGGTCTTTCGTATCATATTCTTCGATGTCTATAAGAGCCACTCTTTCATGCTCACACCTGTTTTCCGTGATTGAAATATAGGGAGTTAGAAAGCCTGCTTCAGGTTTGTCACATATATAGACTGTTCTAGGCAAGGAATGTCTCTGGCGAGGTGAACCATAAACGATCCGATAGCCTTGTTCCATCAACCCTCTTACAACGAGATAGTAGACAATTTTCCTCAGTAAGGCATCCTTACCGTACAAGACTATGCTTTTGTCGTTGTCAATATGCTTCTTCGTATCGGCTATAATGTCGTTGACCAACGCGGAGTCTGGCAAGCCTACAGCTTTAGGCCACAGGAACCCGATTATCCAATAGAGATCTTCGCTTGAAACGAGAAACCGTGTTCTGGAGAGAAGCACAGACTTGGTAGGATAGACGATGTTGTATGCAAGCCTGTCCTTTATCTCATTGACAATATAGGAGATTATCCCCTCTTTGCTTGTGAAGTCTCTAATGCTCTGGACTAATGGACTTTCTTTTAGCTTTATAAAACCTTCATAAATTTTCTCAGATATCTCGCGGTTTATATCGATGAGGTTTATGCCGCCCAGATAGGCCTCGAAAAGCATAAAAGTGAGGTTAAGCGTGAAGGAGTCCTCCTCCAGCACCTTTGAAACCTTGTCTATAAGCGTGCATTCATCGGCTCCATCAATATCTAGTTCGTCGGCCAGGTGTTGTAGACGTTCTAGTCCAGATTCACCCGTGACGGCAAATATTAGGTCTTCTGTTTCACTAAGGTTTTTTAAAGCACAGCTGGTGGGAGCTGCTAGTATAAGTTTTAAAGGATCTATGTTACATGAGGAGAATGTTTTACTTGTACACTGAAAGAACTTTTCACTCATATCGTTCACAAAGATATATCGAAGTCTTAGAAATATACCTTGTTAATAACAAAAACAGGCGAGAAAAAATTAGGGAGCGAGCAGCGGCGAGGAAAGTCTCTCGATGGCTAGCCTCAGCTCAGAGATCTTTTTCTCGACCTCTTGAAGATCCTCCTCTATTTTCTTCCTTTCATCAGGATCGCTAGTCATGTACTTCTTCTTAATCAGCTCTCTCTTGATTTCCTCGTATGTCTCTAGGTCCTTGATCAGATTTTTAAGCCTAACCAGTCTGGGGCTTGCGGTCTGCGTCTCTGCTGTCTTTTTAAGTGTTAGAGCAAGGTCTCGTTCAGGCTCGCCCGTAAGTTCAACTTCCGTTTTCATTTTTTGAAGTTCTTTCTCCAGGATAGAGACAGCATCTTCACGGGAAATTTCGCCCTTCTTTTGTTTTTCTACAAGATCCGTTATTAGCTCATATAGTTGTGGATATACAGTGTTGATTATGAATGCATAGAACAAGGCTCTACCAGTTTCGACGCCAAGGGTTTCTAAAAGCTTCCTAGCAACCCTATCCCACGGGATTTCGTCGCTCATAGTTTCTCACCTCAATATACAATAGTTATATTCTTATTGAAATCCTCGTGTATCTACTATCTGATATTCGCTGTCTTTCCAGATATACAGAGTTATTCCTCTACTATTTACCAATATGAATGTGTTATGTTCGTCAGAGTTCTGGTTCCGGATCCACGAACCACTGTTAGCGACGATTATACCTCTCCAACTGACTAGTCCTGGCACATGAGTATGTCCAAACACAATTCCAGAAATTTTTCCTATAAGTTCTTCTAGAAGCTCAACTGTAGACCTGAATGATTTCTTACTAATCATCTCGTTTACAGTTTTTCCTCTACTTTTCCCCCTGAAAAGAGTGCTCGTAACAGGGATTAGAAAGAGATACCAGATCTTGTCCTGTATTGTCCGCCATACTAGGATTATGAGCGGCAGGAAGAGGAAGAAAGAGGCTAGATATATAGTCACTAGTTCCGATAAAGTGTACTTTGGCATAAAGGATACTATAGCGAAGACTATCATAGCGGAGAGTACAGCTAAGATCCATTCAGTGGGTCCCGGAAGTGCTATGAATGCTTCCGAAATGGTATATATGTAAGATTGTATTTTCCAGAGACCCTTTGTAGCTAAGAAAAGCGTGTCAAATTGGTGCCCATGCATAAGGACGAGCCTTTTCCCTGAAACGTTGAGGATAGCGAATTCAGGAACAATGTATAGGTCTCCCAGGCCCTTATTGCTCTTAAGACTTATGTTGGATATTATTCTGTCGTGATTCCCGGAGACATAGAGTATCGTTGCCTTGAGATCAGCCAGAGACTTTAAAAAGTCATAGGAGGTAGAAAGAATCCCCTGAAAGTTCCCTGTCCATAACTCGAAAATGTCGCCCAATAAGACAACGAGGGCTATTTTTCTCCCATCTCTCTTCAATCTTTCAACCATATCAGTGAGTTCAATATAAGATGTGGCATAGACGCCCTTTATCTTAAGCCCAAAGTGTGTGTCAGATACGATTAATGCTTCTTCACCATCTTCGAGGACGGCTTCAATTGTCTTAATGCCACTGAGATTCTTTTGAAGTATCTTCATGTACCAACACCAGCATCATTGGAATAGTTGTTCCAGGGTGAAACTAGATAAGAACCTATAATTCTTTATTTGTTTTATTATTCATAAGGGAATTTATATATTACTTGGGTGAGACTAGTGAGTAATGGGGTAATACTTACAACAACGCCTGAGATTCCTGGTTATAAGGTGAAAAAGGTTTTAGGAATCGTGCATGGCATGAGTATACGAACAAGAGGTTTCGGAGGAAGGCTGATTGCTGGACTGGAAGCATTAGCTGGAGGTCGTGGAGAGGTGTATCTCACTGAGCTAAGAAAGGCTAAAGATGAAGCATTGGGGGATCTGGTAAGACATGCCCAGTCTATTGGAGCTAATGCGGTTATCGGAATCGACTTTGAGACTAGCGAGATTCTTGAGGGCTTCATTCTAGTTTCTGTTACTGGCACAGCTGTTGTTGTTGAGCCAGAGTAAAAGGTATCAGGGATGTCAAGAGAACAACACGCGTTTTACACTCTCTTGGCGGTATTGGTACTGACAGCGATAAAAGGCTATGTTTTTCTCCTAACACAGAGTCTGTCCGTATTAACAGAGTTTTTCGACTCTATACTTGATATAATAAGTAGTTTAGGAGCCTTCTATGCGATAAGAGAGGGGCTGAGACCCCCGGATGTGGACCATCATTATGGGCATGGAAAGTTCGAAAGCCTTGTGGCATATACAATAGCTGTATTCGCGGCTATAGCTGGTTTCTACATAATAGTTGAAGTAATACAGAGAATGCTGTATGGCTTCTCTATAAATGTTGGGCTTTTGTCTCTACTGCTCGTCTCTTCAACAGTGGTTATAGATGTGCTTTTGGCTAGCTACAACTACATAGGTTTCAAAAAACATGACAGCTTGGCTCTAAAAGCAAACTTTGTAAATTATCTTGGAGATGCCGCAAGAGGGATAGGAGTACTCGTAGCACTATTTTCGGCTACCATAGGACTGTACTTTCTGGACGCGATTATAGCTGTCGTCCTAGTAGGCATTCTTTACAAAGAATCCTTCGAACTATTCAGGGAAAGCTCCAGAATTTTGCTTGACGAAGCACCCATAGAGATCGTAGAGAGAGCCAAAATAGCAGCGACAAGGGTGAAAGGTGTAAAAAATGTGAAAAAGATAAGGGCTAGATGCATGGGAAACATGCCTTTCATAGACATCACGATAACAGTGTCCAGAGATAGAAGCGTGGAAGAAGCACATATGATAGCCGATAATGTTGAAAGAGAGATTAAAAATGAGATAAAAAATGCGGATGTGGTGGTACATGTCGAACCTGAACACTAGTTTTCTCCTAATGAAAAGAATTTTTCTCTTAGTTTTCTAAGGTATTCCTAATATTCGTTTAAGTGGAGAGGAGTATAGGGTGAATAGAGTGAACAGGGTAAATCTACTAGCTGGAACATTAATAATTATACTGGCCACTGCAATAGTTGCTATAGCGTCTGCAGCCTTAGAAACTCCTGAGGCCCGTAGTGCAAGCGTGCTTATCGAGAATGCAGAGAGGCTTCAGGCTTTTGTTTACTGCAGAAACGAAATCATAGAATCAGGCGTCAATGTAACATTACTAGGCGACCTATGGACACAGATACTAAACTATACTGCTGAGGGAGACTACTAC
>CAZJJA010000082.1:0-5505 GCA_964546235.1 uncultured Thermofilaceae archaeon
TATTCACAGCGCGCGCTCAAGCTTTTTAGCTATTTTGAAAATATAGAAAGAGATTCTGCTAAGCATTATTTAGGGAAGAAGAGAGATAATTATGGCTAGGAGTGTCGAAGCTATTATTGATAGCTCTATCAAGGGCTGAGAAAATATGCCTCCGATCAACGGTCCGAGCGAATAACCAAGCCCTATGGATGCCTCAAAGAGTCCCGTATACACCGTTCTTAGATGCTCTTCCGTTGTAAAAGCTTTTTCCAGAGATATCGCGTACAGTATTCCTTGTCCACACCCCGCAAGGACTCCGAGAAATACTACAGCTAGAGCATCTGGTATAAAGGGTATTGCTAGAGATGCTAGAAGTAGTGCTGAACCATATAACGGTTTTAGGGAGGTGCCCTTTATTCTATCATATAGAAAGAAAATGATTGTCCTTGCAAGTATCATTGAGAAAAATAAAGTTGATACATTCCATACTGGAAAACTATTTACCTCCACGATTACCGGGTAGTATGCAAGTATTCCTCCAAGCGAGGCGGCATAGGCAAATGAAAGTTTCCAGGAGCTTGCTAATTTTGTTAATGCCTTAATCATGTCAGACAAGTTAGGTTTCTCGTCAATTTTCTTTACATTATTAGAAAGCTTCAAGGAGAATATAATCATAGTTAACGTCAAAAGAGCATATGATTTTAAGAGCATTTCGGCATCAACTATGATAGTTAGAGAAGCTAAAATTGAGCCGAAAAGAGTGCCCGAACTCCAAGAGAAAGAGAACGCTGAGACAGAGCCTTTATTGGTTGATATTATCGTTTCTATTGAGGGCCAGAATAGGGAATAAGATAGAAGTCCTATGGCTGCTGTAAAAAATATTCCTTCACGGCTGTGCACGTAAGACATTAAAATATAAGATAGCAGTAGCAAAACTAGAGATAGTGTTATGACATTTTTTTCTCCCTTAGTTCTCGTCACCATGCTAGAAAAAGCAGAGCCAGCAGTGTATATGACGGAGGCTGCTCCACTAATTAAACCTATGTCCAGTGTTGTGTAACTGTGTTGCAACACTATCATCGAGAGAGTCGGTATATAGAGGATCTGAAGTATCGATGCAACAAAGCTGAGGAGATAGGATATGATTAGGATTGGAGACATTCCTTAATTGATTAGGTATTCCAAGTATAAGTGCATATGGCTTTGCCGAGCTTAAGCGTATTATCGCTGCAAAATATCTTGTAACGTATAGATTTTGACACCATCTATTTTTTCTCCAACATAACTTTTGCAAACTATAGCATACTCTTTCTCTTTTAACTCAAACCACCTAGACTTCGCCACTAAGCTTTCGTAAATTCTTCTAGCGTCAAGGTCTGTTAGATTGCTCCACTTAACCTCTACGAACAAGCCTCTTTCCCTTTCCTTCAAGCCCACTATATCTATTTCTTCTCCCTTATACCACCACTTTCCTATCTTGGTGTATGATGGTAAGTCTCCTTTCCCGATTTTTTCGGCGATAAAGTCTAGCGCTATTTTTTCGAATACTTCGCCTAGGTAGATGTCATAGTCTCTTCTAATATCTTTGGCAGTGTAGAGCCCAAGCTCTATCTCAGTCAGGTTAGGGTATATATACCTATACCAGAACCTAGTAAAGTTGTCCCTAATCCTATAGACACCTCTGCCACCCGTCAACGGCTTGACATGCTCGATTATTTCCAGCTCTGAAAGATTCTTCAAATACTCCGTGATAGACTCCTTCCCGACAAAAATTTTTATCTCCCCAAGCCTAGTTTTGCCAGAAGCAATAGCCTCGAGTATCCTCTTATAGGTACCCACCTCTTCGAACTCGTATCGTAACAAAAAGTCACCCTCGTCTCGCAGAAAGCTCTTGGGGTCTCGGAGTTCTCGGTTTAACCATTCCCAGAAGGGTGTTTCAACCTTTTCGAGGTAGTAAGGTATACCGTCTGCAAAGCCGTATATTTCTACTAGTTCAACGGGAGAAGCTTGGGGGAAGAACTCTTTAAGGTACTTAAACCTTATGGGTTTAAGTTTTATCTGTCCCGTTCTGCGACCGTAAAGGGGAGACTTGTAGCTTAGAACCTTGTCCTTCATCATAGATATGGATGAACCGACGAGAAACAACTTGGTCTTCGTGTTATGAAGCATGGTGTCCACTATCCTCTGGAAGACTGATATAACCGCCTTGTCCTCCTTTATGAGGTTAGGAAACTCGTCTATAACCACCACCTTGTCCCTTAAAAAGTGGAAGTACGCCTCCCAATCCTCCCTGACATACCTTATGTCGCCCACGACCCTAGAAGCAACTCTCCTAAATCTCTCCAAATTACCTCTCTCAACAGCAAGATAATAAACGTACTCTCTGCCCTTCAATGCCTCTAGGACTAGCCGCGTCTTGCCTATCCTCCTCCGCCCATATACGATTACTAGCTCGAACCTATCGCTATCTAAAGCACGCCTGAGAGCCTCCAGCTCTTCTTCACGATTAATAAATTTGATAACCATAATTATGATAATCAAGATTACCTATATTAAATTACCTTTTTGTTCTCCTTAGATAAAGGTAGCATTAAACAAGTACAAAACATTCAAATAGTAACCACTAAGGATAATAAAAGGGGAACAAGCAAAGTAACCAAAACCCCGTGGGCTATCGAAGTCAATGCTGCCTCTTTTCCATATACGGAGATATAGACAGGAAGAGTGTTGTCCATTGTTGTTGCTCCGCCCAAGCTTATCAACCCCACCATAGGTCTTCTTAAAACTGGTGTTAGAATGAAGGCTAGTTGTTCTCTTAGTATGTTAAAAATGAAGACTGTGAGACCAGCCTCTATTCCGAGGTACTTTGCTACAAAGGGTCCTGTAAAGCTATACCATCCCATTCCTAGAGTAAGTGAAAGCGAATAAGAGAGGCTTTTTCCAGTTATTGCAGATGATAATATTCCCGCTATAAATCCAGAAACTATGCTAGTGGTCACGGCTCTAAAGGTGATCCAAAATTCTTCTCTGAGCATTTTCCATGTAATTGTCTTTGATACGTCTAGTCCCACTAGCACTAAAAGAATCATTATTTCTCCTTGAATTATTATGTTTAAGACTTCTTCACCTAGGAGTTGTAGGAATGTTCCAAGTGTCCAGCCTGTTACGACTGATAAAAGTATGTCAAAAGGTATTTTCCCATGTTTTTCGGATTTAACTTCTGTGTAGTACTCTTTTACGTCGAACAGGATCCCCACAAATATTGTGCTAGCGACTAAAATTGAGGCATGAATCAACAGTACTAGTAGGTTGTTTTGTAGCATCTCTAAGGAAGCTTTAGCGCCGCTCCAATAACCAATAGTAAATACGAGGACAATTACGGAGATTCTTATCATCTTGGAGAAGCTTGTTATATCTAAGTATTTTCCTAAAAACACGGATACGACGAAGACAATGATATACCAGGCTGCTTCAAGCATCTCAAAATCTACACCAGGTCGATTAAATATACTATTTGCTGACTGTCAGATTCTTTTATCTTTAGTTTGAATTAACAAAAACAAACATGCGCATTCCTAAGTCCTAGCAGAGATTACAGGTTTCCCCACTAGTTTTTGTTTAATATGTTTAGGCACAAATTCTTCTATTTTTCTTTAAAATTATAGTGCTCGCACAATTGTATTGCAGCCTTTATTCTAGTATTTTATAAATAAATCTAAACATATCTATATATTGTTATGTACATTAAGGTTGAAAAAAGATGGGCTTATAGATTATTGCATCCAAAAATTGCTACGATAATCGTAACCAAGGCTCCAGGAGAGAAACTGAACGCCATGGCAGCCTCCTGGGTAATGCCGACCTCTGTTGACCCTCCGCTCATAACTGTTGCTATTTCTCCAAAACGATATACGTTCGAGCTTCTCCAGAAATGGGAAGAGTTTACTGTAAATATCCCGAGTATAGAGATGAAGGAACTTGTCATGTTTGTAGGCAGTGTTAGCGGTAGAGATACAGACAAGTTTTCAGAGAAAAACATAGAGACCTTTCCCTCAGAAAAGATAAGCGTACCGTGTATTAAAGGCAGCCTTGGCTGTATCGAGGCAAAGGTATGGGCAATGTATCCCGCTGGAGACCACTTCTTGGTTATTGGAAAAGTCCTTAACGCTCGTGTATTAGGAGACAAGTTTAAGGGTAACATGTTTATGCCGGGAGAAGCTTCCGTTCTGATGCATCTTGGCGGGAGATACTATACCTACCCCAAAGAGATTGTTTAATCTCTTTTGAGAGTTTTAAGAGATAAGGTTTTCTATCCTTAAGAGAAAATATTAAATAGAAAACCATGTTTATGAGAAGAAAAGGTGTTTCGCCCATAATCTCTATCTTGCTTATTATTGTAATTACCGTAGCCGTCTCAGTGCTAGTTTATGTATGGATTATAGGATACCAGTCAACGATAGAGAAGGAAAGCGCTGGAGGAAGTAAAGGTCTAGGGGCATGTTTAAACGTTATTGGCGTTGACGTGGCATACGAAGACGCTTCAAGTATTAGCTACAGGATATGGCTGGTAAACTGTGGAGAAACCAGGTTGCATGTCGACTATGTGTATGTTATAGACTCTACTGGAAAGATAACTTATACTTATTACGCTGGTGACTGGGCTATAGATCCTGGCGTGCAAAATTATCTATGGCTATGGGTTCCTAAGTCTTATCTTGAGGAAGGACAAGTTAACTACATTAAGGTTACAACCGAGGAGGGACTGGAAGTTATTACTAGTTTTAGAGTTAAATTTAATGTATAGTGTTGACAACATGTATTTTTCCTTCCCATTTATTGTAATTATAATTTTATAGTCTAGGAGACGTCATTTATGGATGTGAAAACTGCATTTATTACTGGAGCATCTAGTGGAATAGGATACGACTTAGCGAAGTTAATGGCATCCAAAGGCTATAAAGTTCTCGCCACTGGGAGAAGAGAGGAAAGACTTAAAAAACTAAAGGAGGAAACAGGTGAAAATCTAGATTATGTCGTTGCCGACCTTTCCAACAAAGAGTCTGTTAAAGAACTGGTAAAAGCTGTTAGAGAACATTTTAACCATCTAGACGTTCTTGTCAACAATGCGGGCTTCGCTGTCGCTAAGCCTGTCTTAAAGCAGACCGACGAAGAACTTGAGGGCCAGTTTCTTGTAAATACCATCAGGCCCCTGCAACTAATTAAAGGCCTGTTAGACACAATTCCATCAGGTGGTGTTATTGTAAACGTTGTCACTTCGGGCGTTCATGTTATTCTTTATGGTCTTCCCATATATGGTGCATCTAAGATAGCGCTCTTCTACGCTGGACAAGTCTTAAGATGCGAACTCAGAGAAAAAGGTATCACGTTGGTAGAAGTTTTTCCCGGTCCTGTTAAGACCGAGTTTTTCACAAGGGCTGGGATTGAGACGCCAAGCCTAGCTGTAAGCTCCAGGTCTGTTGCCAAAGTTATTTTTAAAGCTATTGAGAAGAAAAAAGAGAAGGTATA
>CAZJJA010000083.1:0-5308 GCA_964546235.1 uncultured Thermofilaceae archaeon
AATTACTGTGTCATGTTTTGCAACTTTTTTGATGTCTTCTATGCTACAGTGATCGAAGTGATCGTGGGTACATATTACTATGCCTGCATCTTTAGGAGTATTTTTTACCCTGAAAGGGTCTATATAAATGACTAGATTGGGTGTTTTAATTCTAAAAGCAGCGTGAGCTATCTTTTCAATAACAATGTTGTTGAAAACGACCTGATCTGCCATCAGTATAATATTATAGGGGGCTCATAAAAACACTTATTTTTCTTTTATCCTTAAGATAGGCTGTCCCTGTCTAATCGACGTTCCTGGCTGCGCTAAGACTTCCTCTACAACACCATCAATGCCCGCTTTTACTTCTACTTGAGTTTTCATAGCCTCTAAGATCGCTACAATGTCATTTTTTTGTACCTTGTCACCCTTGTTAACTTTTATTTCGACGAGTCTTCCCGTTATAGGAGCGATGACAGTACCCTTGGTGGGAACTACTGGTTCGACTCTCCTGATTATACCTGTTTGAAGTGATGATACAAGAGTTTGGACGGGAGACATATTCTCTTCTATTTCTACTTCTACATCATATACTTCTCCGTCGATTATGACTCTAAATTTCTTTTTTACCATCTTCTAGCACCTAGTAGCCTGCAACGATGTCGTCCTGCATCAAGTCTCTAATACGAGAGAGTCTCCAATAATTGCGGATATTGTTCTTTTCAGCCCTGCCGCGTTTGTCGCTTTTTCGCCTCTTTAACAATAGGTAGGCAGATATGGCTGAGAAAATTGCTATCTTTTTTATTTTCTCTATCTCTGTCATATTTTACACCGGAGGTATACCATGCTTTCTGGGTGGTCTAGGCTGTTTCTCTCTTTTATCTAACAAGTATGTCAGTGTATTATATAGTATTGTCCTTGTTTCACTTGGAACTATCACGTCATCCACGTATCCTCTTGACGCTGGAACGTATGGATTTGCTATCTCCTTTCTGTATTGTTCAGCAAACTTTTTAACAAGTTCTTGTGGGTTGTCGGTTGCAGCTATCTCCTTTCTATAAATTATCTCGATTGCTCCTTCTGGACCCATTACTGCAATCTCTGCTGTGGGCCATGCAAGAACATAGTCAGCGCCAAGGTGTTTGCTTCCCATTGCTATGTATGCTCCTCCATAGGCTTTTCTGAGAATAACTGTCATTTTTGGCACAGTTGCCTCTGAATAAGCATATATTATCTTAGCTCCATGTCTTATTACTCCTCCATGCTCTTGATGTGTCCCAGGAAGGAATCCGGGCACATCGACAAATGTCATTATAGGAAAATTAAATGCATCACAGAATCTAACGAACCTCGATATTTTATCTGAAGAGTCTATGTCAAGGCTTCCCGCCATTACGGCAGGCTGATTTGCAACAACACATACTGGATATCCTCCAAGTCTAGCAAATCCCACAACGGCGTTAGGCGCAAAGTGTTGATGCACCTCTAAGAATGATCCCCCATCAAACACACGGTTTATAATATCTCTTACATCGTATGGTTTTATCGGATCATCGGGTATTATATTATTAAGTATTTCATCTTCCCTATATGGATCGTCTCCAGTTTCCACATATGGCGGGTCTTCGAGGTTGTTGCTAGGAAGGTATGAGAGTAGCGTTTTTATCAGTTCTATTGCTTGTTTATCATCTTCTACAACAAAATGTGCTACTCCGCTTCTCGATGCATGTATTTCTGCTCCTCCAAGCTCTTCAAATGTCACTTCTTCTCCAATAGCTGCTTTTACAACTTTAGGTCCAGTAATGAACATGAAACTCTTCTTTGTCATTATTATGAAGTCAGCTAGGGCTGGGGAATAGACTGCTCCTCCTGCACATGGCCCCATTATGGCCACTATCTGGGGGACAACTCCGCTCGCCATAACGTTTCTGTAGAAAATTTCTCCGTAGCCTTTTAGGCTGTCAACTCCTTCTTGTATTCTCGCGCCTCCTGAATCGTTGATCCCGATTACAGGTATGCCTAGTTTTATCGCCATCTCTATTGTACGCGCTATCTTTGAAGCGTGCATTTCTCCAACGCTTCCTCCCATGAAAGAGAAGTCTTGAAGATATATCGCTGCTCGGCGCCCGTTGACTGAACCTATGCCTGCTACTACTCCGTCTCCGTAAGCCTTCTTTTTCTCCATACCGAAGCCTATAGCTCTGTGCTGGACATATCTCCCTATATATATGAAAGTTCCAGGATCAACAAGAAGTTCCAGTCTTTCCTTTACAGTTAGTTTTCCTTGTTGTTTTATTTTTTCTATTCGAGAAGGGTCTCCTATTTCAGTTTTTTTCCTTTTTTCTAGTAATTCTGATATTTTATCATTCAATAAATACACCCTATTTATATTATTTTCAAAACAACTAAAATATTTATTGCGTATAATGTTATATTAATCGATTTTTACCTTAACTCTTGAACCCACATTTCAAACTCTACGCTGCCAACTCTGACTTTTACCAGCTCTGCCCCTCTTTCAGCAGCGTTTTTGGCGAGCTCCACGTGTCTCTGCAATTTCCTAAGCATTTCTTTCCAGTTTCCGTTAACGTTTCTCATCGTTAGAGGTACTTTTAGAGCAAGCAGTTTTTTGCCGTTAAATTCGCCGTTTACAGTTTTACAACGAATTATATCTCCTGGCTTGATTGGTGTTTTTGTTTCACTATCACAGTTGAGACTTACTCCATGGAAGGCCACGTAAGAGTAGCCTTCTATGGTGACCTTTGTTCCTGGCTCTAGTGTATATGTGCGCCAGGCTTCTACTTCTTTCTCACCTATCTTTACTCGGGCGTTTCCAGTTACAGCAAAAAGTACTCTCTGTGTAGTTTCGAAGGACAACTTTCCTCCATTTACTTCTATTACTGGAGAGAATGGATTATTTACACTTATAATATTGACTGAGGCATGAGCATATTTGTGTTTAGACTTCGTAGGTGATGGAGAGATGAACGTATTGTATGATTCGATTATCTTGATTGCCATGTATTGCACCATTACAGATTTTCTCTGAGAAATGGTTTCTTTGGAATTGGTATTTAAGCTTTGTCGAAACTAATCTCAACTATTGTCGAAATTTGGGAGAAAAGAGATTTTATATGACCCAATCCTCTACGTCCTTTTTCTTGAAGATGTACACTCTTATAAATCCTGCTAGCAGAATTGTAAGCCACAAGGGCTGGTATACTAGGAAATATATTGGATAGAGATAAAACTTGGACTTCATCTTTACGTTACGAGCAGCTATAATATATAGTATACTTAGAACAGAAAACACTATCAGTATGTTGATGAACTGTGAAAAAAACATAAAGTGAAGATTTACAGATATCAGTGATGCAATAGGAAGAAACTGTCCTATAATAGAGGACAATGTAAGCAGTAACAAGTAAAGAGACTTTACATACATGTTATCCCTAAGTAAAAATATTAGTAAAGTAGTGAAAATAGATGGCAAAATAAGAATTAATCCGGGAATAATTACGTGTGGCATCTTCTTCAACGCCTTTAAGAGGGGATCTATATATTCTCTAAGCCACATAGCAGCCCCTATAGCCCATCTTTTTCTCTGCTTAAGCCATTGCCGCCATCCTCCTGGAGCATGATTCCACACAAACGTGTCATCTATATAACAAAACCTATGTCCGGCGAGAAACGACCTAATGGAGAAGTCAAGGTCTTCCGAGATAACTGGTCTGAACAATCCAATCTCCCTTAAGGCTTTACTCCATATAGCAAATGCTGCACCATTTACCGCTATACTTCTCTTTGCCCATTTATGAAATAATTTACTTGCAAAATTGAATGTCATATACTCTATGTAGACCAGGTTTCCAAGCAAACCTTTGCCCTTTATTACCTTCTTTATATCACCGATATCGCATTTCGCCATATTCTTGATCACTTTTTCCACAAACCCACCGTCTTCAATCTCTACATCATCGTCCAAAAATATGAAAAGGTCCCCTGAGGCATATTTTAAGGCCGTGTTCAAAGCGTTAACTTTACCCTTACGCGAAGCATTTACAATAACTCTACACTCATTATACTTCTTAAGCTCTTTAACAATCGAAGAATCAGGCATATCTAGAACAACTATTATTTCCTTATTCCTATACCTATCACGGGCTAGTTGACGTACTAAATTAACCAGAGCTCTTCCTTTACCGTACGATGGAATAATAATAGTTACCTTTGTTCTCAGCAAAGTCTCTGGGAATTCCTGTTGTAAAGCGTATTGCTTTGTATACATAATTAATCACTGTTCTAGATTATCTCTATCTCTCATATACTTCTTCAACCATAAGTTTTTTCGTGGTTATAAAGATGTATTATTGGTTGTGAGGTGCATTTGCTTGCAAAAAAATAGATTGGAAGAACTTACAAATTTAATATTAGCGATGGCTAGGCGGGAAATATATAATGGCGTTGGAAGAGTTTTTAAGGAAGAACTCCAGGCTCTAGGCTACAGAGACGAAGAAATTAGTGAAGCTATAGCAGAGATATCTTCTAGACTTAAGGTCGAAACCGTAGGAAACATAATAAAGGTATATTTTACAAAACGTAGAAAAATATTTAGGGTTTGAAGCGCTATTAGGGTTTCAGTATAATGTATATGTCTAAATTTTCGGTGTCTAATCCGTATATTGCCAGTGTTTTTTCAAGGATCTCTATGTTGTATGCAAGCTCTCTAAACCGATCAAAGTCTTCCATCTTTACATAGACATATATGATTAGCCTCGGATTCTTGTCCCTTAAAATCTCCGACTTCACATCTTTTTCACTAACTCCAAAGAATACTGCTACACTCCTTAGAGCAAAATCGCTCTCAGTACCAAGTTTCTGAGAAATTAGTGTAGACTGATAAATCTCTATACTCTGAATGGATATTATGAGGATTGTTAATACGGTAAAACCTAGTACAACATAGTGGCTCCATCTTTTCCTAACTCTTTCCCAATAGACTACAACTAACGTGTAAATTGTAAGCAAGGTTAAGAATATCATGTGCACCCTGGGAAAAAGATCTATGCGGGACACTATCACAAAGGAAACCCAAAGTAACATGACAGAAACTACAAATTTCAACTTTATACTTGTGTCTCTTTTTCTCAGAAAAACCCTTGTATAGTGGAGCATTAAAGCTAATGTTACAAGAAAGAGAAAATACTCTATGTTAAGCTGTAATTTGCTAAAAATCTCATATAGTGGAGATAGAACAAGGCTTGTCATAGATGCCAATAAGTTTGGAATATCCGAGGAAACAATCATAGCGTAGAAAGCTACTACGAAT
>CAZJJA010000084.1:0-5215 GCA_964546235.1 uncultured Thermofilaceae archaeon
CCAATTTTGTCTGAGAGGTATCCAGCCGGATATGTGGCTGCTATACCTGCAAGACCCGATATGAAGGACACGATAGCTAGGGCTGTGGGGTCAGATGTTATATACTCCACAATATAGAGCATCATGAATGGCGCCACCAATCCCATGGCTACACCGTTAGAAAAGCCTATGATATAGAGTGCGTCGACGCTTCTTTTCACATTTTTAGGCAGTCTTATTTTCTTCTCAGTCTTTTGGACAGCTTTCTCCACCTCCTTTTTGACTAGGGTTTCCTTCAACAGGAAGGTTAAAGCCAATGAGACGAGACTGAGCGCAGTTAAAAGAATGAAGGGAAAACGTAATGCCTCGCCAACTTCTCTTAGGCCGAGGTAGATGACGCCGATCTTGTACATGCCTACGCCTATAGCGGGCCCGCCCACAAAGGAGAACGTCGTGGCAGCCATATATATGCCCATAGCTCTCCCCCTAACCTCGTGTGAGACACTATCCATGAGTAGGGCTTCGGCTACAGGCCAGACCATAGCGCTGGCGATCCCCTGTAGCATCCTGATAATATATAGCCAGTTGAGGTCTGGGGCGACGATATATAGAAAGGACACAAGCGTGTAGAGTGTTATGCCCAGTATGATTATCTTCTTTCTCCCTATCTTGTCGCTATAGATTCCAAAGTATCTTGCCAGAAATGCTCTGGTAAGCATGAAGAGCGACATCAAAGTGCCGAATTCCACAGCATAGCTCGAGGCTCCCTGTATAATTCCCAGCTCCTCTGGAAGAGTTTTCAGGCTACCCGCCAGATACAATATAAAGTAGGGTAATATAGCGCTTATAGCACCGAAGCCGAGATTAACTATAAACGCAAGCAAGGGGAGTATGAGTAAGTTTTTCCTGTATTCTCGCTGTCTGGCAAGATCCTGTAAACCCAAAAACATCTTTTATCACACAAGGATGCTTTTCTAGGCATTCAAGAAAGGGATGGATATATGCTTAACTTAAAACAGGCCAGGTTTTTTGTAAATGAAGGTGATGCTAGTGAGCGAAAAGTCTAGGCTATATTTGAGCTTCATTGTACTGGGGGTATTGTTTTTCACGGCAGGTTTTCTTGTGGGACAGAACCAGGCATCGAAGATTCCTCCTGCAGTAGAAACGGGGTACAGGATACAGGTGTTGAACGACAGGGACTATTATCCAGTCCTCCTAAAGACCCTTTCTAAGGCAAATAAGTCTATACATATAGCCATGTTTCTCTTCAAGTCCGACACGGACGTGGTGGAGAAGATAGTAGAGCTTCTGATAACTAAGTCCAGGCAGGGCGTTGACGTGAAGGTTGTGCTCGAGGATAGTCAGGATGTAAACGAGCTGACATATAGGAGGTTGCTGGACGGAGGAGTAAGTGTCAAGTTTGATTCTCGGGCGCTCACGACGCACTCAAAGATAATCATTGTCGACGGAAAGATAGTTATTGTAGGTTCGCACAACTTCACATTTTCCGCTATGGAAAGAAACCACGAGGCTTCGGTAATGATAATAAGCCAGGGTGTCGCGGAGATAGAAGAGGAATATTTCCAAAAAATATGGAGCGGAAGTTAGTCCTGTATAAGGCTTGAGACAAGGCTGAGATAGTCTCTGAGATGTCTTGTTATAAGGAAGTTCCGCTTGACAAACTCCCGCCCATTCTCACCCATCTTTTCTCTAAGCTTCTTGTCTTTGATCAGTCTAATAGCTCTCTCAGCCGCTTCTTCGACCGTGTTTATTAAGTATCCATTCCATCCATCGATTACCTGTGAAACAATGCCACCCACGCCTCTAGCTACGACGGGCGTTTTTTTCCACAAAGCCTCTGTAACTGCTAGACCGAACCCTTCCCTAGTGCTCATCTGAAGGGCGACATCGGCCGCCCGCTGGAACACGTTTACCTCAATGTCTCCGACACCCACGAGGTTTGTGAGGAAGTGTATATCGTAGTCTTCTCCAGCATGCCTCAGGGCTTTCTCATAGTATATCCATCCCTCTGGGTCGTCGTGTGCCATGCTTGCAACCAGGAGGAGCTGTGCTTCGCCCAGCTTTTTCTTGACTATGCGGTAGACGTCGATAGCTCCCAAAGGATCCTTCCAAGGATCGAATCTCGCAACTTGGACCAAGATAGGTTTTTCTGGGTCTATATCGTATCTCTCTAAGATCCGTAAAACCTCCGTGTCGCTAAGCTCTCTGTTCTTGTCCGAGAGCGGATCTATAGAGGGCTTGATGATCCACACCCTTTTCCTGCTGAGTTCGGGTTTCACGTAGTTTTCCATATGGAAGATGTAGGCATCGTACCTTGTGATAAACTCTGACACAAAATCCCATATTGGCTTGTAGGGGGTTGAAGCGTCTATGTGGCAGCGCCATGCCCAGGGAGACTCTTTGTTAGCGAAACTTATAATAGCCGCGGGTTGCGGATCATGAATTATAATCGCGTCCCCCTCTAAGTCTAGCTTTTCCGCGTTCTCTCTGTTAACCTCAAGGTAAAGCTTTTTCTCTTCCTCCGAAAGGTCGACCTTCATTCCCTGAATACCGTTATGGAGTTTCTTCGTAACATGGAAAAACTCTTCAGGCGCCTCCATCACTTCCCATACAGCTTTTACGCCAACAGAGTTGAAAAGCGGTATGAGAGAGTGGAGGATTTCGGCAACACCACCGCCGAAAGACGTAGAGTTTACGTGAACGACTTTAAGTCTTCTGATCTTCTCTGCAACATTCTTTATCTTCTCAATCTCTTCCTCGCCTATAATACTTGAGTAATCCTCAATCTTCCTATTTCTAACAAGTTTTACTTTCAAATCTCACACCTCATACAGGGAACTCAAAATATGCAGCCTCTATATCCTCAAAACGAGCCCCCATACCACCAACCCTAATCTCACCCTTAGCGGTCTCCAAAATCAGGGTGGCAACACCGTCGTCTATTACTTTGTCTTTAATTGTCCCCTCCACTCTGACAAGTTTGCCACTTTTTGTACTCTTTCCCTCAACGATAACCCTCTCGCCACCCTTCACCCTATATATAATTGACCATATACTGTAGAATCTACCCTTAAGGACAGGCGGGATATAAAGAGGCTTTGAGTGTCTAACCATAGAGTCATGGTATAAATCCATGAAAGCTCTGACTAAAACAGGGTCCCTAGTATATATTGAATAATTGATGTTCTTATCACTAACAATACTGGCGGAAGCGTCAACTACTAACATAAGCAGTGAGGGGACTTTTCTAACATGAATCTCTACACCCCGAGACGTTAGTTCATCTTTCTTCTCTGGTATACCATACACTACTAGTGTTATGTTTACACCTCGTGTAGCTGCCCAAAGAATCTCGCCCAAAACTTTATCAATCATCTCGCTGAATGCAGAAATCATTAGCTGGTGTTTAGCCAGTCTAACATTAGGGACTAGAAGTTCACTGAACTTTGACTCAACAACCCAGCTGATGTTATAGAAGTCGCCTTTGCGATTTTCCATAATCTTTTCTAGATTTTGGAGAAGACTTGTACCTGTAGATTCTAACTTCATTTTTTCTCTCTCAATATAGGCTTGGATTGCAACTCTGGGATCGATAGGCTTAAAGAGCCTTGGCTTTGAGTTGATGATCTCTATAAGTCCTTTTTCTGATAGCTTCTTTGCTACATCGTAAATCCTGCTATGTGGTATACCGCTTCTCTTGACAATCTCGACAGAGGTTAGGGGTCCGTTAATTATCAACGTTAAGTAAAAATCTATTTCATACTTGCTGAAGCCTAGCTTGCCGAGATTATTCTTTACTTCGCTTATTAACATTGTATCCTTATATATGTTCACAATAAAACTTAAATAAAACTCTCATATATTAATTTTTGTAACACCAATTGGTGATAAAATGGAGATGGACAAGATTCTGGCGGGGCTTCTAGTCATCGTATTAATACTATCCTTAGCGACGCTTCTACAACTACAAAGCATAACCTCTGCTACAATGCAGAAACTAGACCAAATTTCGGAAAAGTTGGACACAACAACCTCCACACTTACCCAAGTTGTCAATGCTTTAAACCAGGTTAGCGAGAAAATAGGTGCACAGCAGGTAGAGGTTGAAAAACCTAAGGAACAGGTAGAGCTCGTTGTATTCAGTTTGTGGGGTGGAAAAGAGGCCGAAAACTTCGAGAAGGCTCTAAAAGCTTTCGAGGAGAAAACAGGGATAAAGGTCAAACATGTCACGCAGACAACCGAGGGTCTACAGATAGGACTCCCAACACAGTTCGCCGCAGGCAAGACGGTTGCCGACGTAGTAGTAGTTCCTTGGCCCGCCTGGATAAGAGATTTAGCAAAGCAGGGACACTTAATGGATCTGTCAGACATAGTGGATAAGACAAAGTATCCTGAATCCTATGTTGACATGGTGACTGTCAATGGAAAGGTCTATGCTGCTCCATTCAAGGCATGGGCGAAGCCAGGCTTCTGGTACAGAAAGTCCTTCTTCCAGCAGCATGGACTTACACCACCAGAGACGTGGGACGAGTTCCTAGCACTTCTCGACAAGTGTAAGACAATAGACGGTGTTGAGGCACCCATTGCCAGCGGAGATGGAGTTGGATGGCCTCTATCTGATGTTGCAGAGGCATTCATTATAAACAGGGGAAGCCCAGATCTGCAGGAGAAGCTTATAAGCGGAGAAATAACTTTCGATGACCCTAAGGTAAAGGCGGTCTTCGAGGAACTTAGAGAACTACTAGAAAAGGGATATTTCAGTGAGCCGGACGAGTGGACTTCCCAGATCGACAAGTTATGGGAAGGAAAATACTGTATCTACTTCATGGGCAACTGGATGACCACCATGCCACAGGTAAAGGATATAAACGACCTAGGCTTTTTCCCGTTCCCAGAGGCTAAGGGAGTTGTAGCGGGAGGAGACTGGGTTATAGTGCCAAAGTATACCGCACACCCAGAGGAGGCTAAGAAGTTAGCCGAGTTCCTAGCGGGACCCGAGGCACAGGAGATCATGGTGAAGGCTGGAGGATTCCTTGCAACGAACAAGGACGTGCCAGCATCTGCCTACAAGCCTGCAGACAAAGCAGTTGTGGACTTCCTCAATACTCCTGGACTAAAGGTTGTCCCTGACCTCGACGACGCAGTAGGCGGTGACTTCCAGAGAACATTCTGGGACCAGCTCAAGCTGCTATGGGTACAGCCTACACCAGAGACT
>CAZJJA010000085.1:0-5181 GCA_964546235.1 uncultured Thermofilaceae archaeon
GTTGCGGACGAGAAGATGGTGTTTGTGGAGGGCTGCCCCAACCCCAAAGCAGTGACAATCCTACTTAGAGGAGGAGCAGAACATATTGTGGATGAGGCCGAAAGAGCAATCCACGATGCTCTCAGCGTGGTAAGAAATGTCATCAGAGAACCAAAGATAGTTTCTGGAGGAGGAGCCGTAGAGATAGAACTTGCACTTAAGCTAAGAGAATACTCCAAGACATTACCAAGCAAAGAACAGCTTGCAGTCCTAAAGTATGCCGAGGCCCTAGAAAACATAGCTGCAATACTCGCACAGAATATTGGACTTGAGCCAGTCGACGTAATTGCAGACCTAAAGAAAGCGCATGCGGAAGGCAAAAAGTGGATAGGCATAAACGCATTTACAGGAAAGATCGAAGATATGATGGAAGCTGGAGTAATCGAGCCAGCCAGCGTTAAAAAACAGGTGTTAAAATCCGCAACCGAAGCAGCAATAATGATACTCAGAATTGACGACATAATAGCTGCATCACCTCCCAAAGAAAAAGAAAGGGAGAAGGAAGGAGGAAGGGGCGGCGGAATGAATTTCTAAGAAAACATTTTTTACAAACAAGATTGTAGAAAAATTTTCTAGGTATTGATATCGACAAGCTTTAAATACTGCTGAGAAATTTTTTCTCGCTTATGTCTAAAAAACAGGGAGAACATAACGAAGACAAAGGCTTCAAGGTAAAAATAGGACCTCCATGGCTTACAAAGTATGAAAAAGCAAGAATCATAGGAATAAGGGCATTACAAATTTCGCTCGGAGCCCCAGTACTTCTTCCACCCAGCATATTGCAAACAGGCGACCCAATAGTAATAGCACAGAAAGAGCTTGAAGCAGGAGTACTACCCATACTTGTAATAAGATGGACTCCGGATGGAAGGGTCCAGGAGATACCTATAAAGTATTTATCTCTTAGAGCAGGATAAAATTTTCAATCTTCTGTTTTCTTGATAAAAAGGTTTTTCCCGTCAAATACAACTTCTAGATATTCACCTATATTTGGCTTGTCCAAAATCCTTTCCCACTCATCTTCTGTGAAGAAGACTGTAAGCCTAGGGATCCTAACTTTTCCACCACTTATACCTGGCATAGAACGTAAAATCTGGCTAACTATAGGTACAACCTCTCTAGCAAGTTCATTTTCGCCCTTCTGCATGACAACCGGTCCCGGAAGCTCACGATCCTCGCTAAGCTCTATTTTTACAAGTTTTTCTCCAGTAGGTGAGTCGACAAGAGATATGTTCGATATTCTAGCTTTAAACGATACTTTGCTCACAAAAGTAAAGACTATAACAGCAATAAATAACCAATGCTTCAAACCGGGTATACACGGCAAGGATACTTCAAGCTTTTACGCCTATTTTGATTAAGGTAAAATTTAAAACTTATACAAGCCCATTAATAACCCACGGAAATAACCAGAGCGCCGGGGTAGCTCAGCCCGGTGGAGAGAACATCACCGAAAGCGCCCGGCTGTTAACCGGGTGGTCCGGGGTTCAAATCCCCGCCCCGGCGCCACTTTCGACACAAATAATAGGTTTTTGGGTTGTGGCTTTCGTTGCTTTGGAGGTATGCTTTGTTTTCGGCATCTTTATGGGAGAAGTGTAGTGTTGTGTGGGTATTACGACTGTAACGTATTCGTTGTTTGGTTTTCGGGTCTTTTTGCTGGATAATAATCACCTGGAGATATGTGTTAGTAGGCGAGAAAATGAGAGTATTATTAGTTGCAGGGATAATCTCGTTACTAATATTAGCCTTTCCTATAGGCGCAGAGCCTGTCACCTTTAATCCAAAGTATTTTGGGAAGCTTGAGATATTGGTTACTGTTACTGAAAATACTGAGATAAATTTCGCTGGAAACGATATTGTTAATTTAATGTCGGCGGCGGAGCCTCCGGGCTTCCAGCTGAAATCTTTTGAGGTGATCTTTAAAGAGGGAATGCCGTCGACAATAGTTCCAATAACCTATGACAGTAAGAGCGAGGATAAGGGCGTTGTGAAGGCTCTCAAGTCTAATAGTGGTGAAATAAAGCTGGCAACAAACGGCTTTAATGGAACGGTGAAGGTAAAGCTGGTGTCTGTTTTCGTGAAGAATGACTGGATAGAACTTAAGGAGGGAGACATAAGTGTTGATACATCCGCCTTTGCAGATCTGGGATTGGAGAACGTGACCTTCAGGTTCTCTATTGACAATTATGCGCCTTTCGCGATTAAAGGACTGAAGTCGCCAGATGGAGAGGAGCTACTTTCACTGCAGGCACAGGAGGAGATTGGCGCTGAAGTTGTTAGGTTTGATCCTAAACACGTCGAGGTAGATGTTTCAGCACTAGGCTTTGGAAAGTATACAGTAGAGGTTGTTAACGGCGAAGAATACATAATGCCGAGCGCGTTTCTCGTCTCAGAAGAAGACTTCATGAACGTAACCATTCCTTCAAAGACTGTCAAAACAGTGGTTGTTAGAAAGAAGTCGGGATGGAAGTCTTTAGGAGCTATAGTCGTCCTATACACGGTGACGCCAGGCTCGCTATCCCACAATGTGAAAGTAGAAGGAGGTATGGTTGATTACGCATTTTGGAGAGGAGAGGAGTTTGAGATAAAGGGAGCCTCTCTCATGATTCCTCCACTAGAAATGAGTTACTGGATAAAGGCATATCTCGTCTACGGCGACACTATAAAGATAATAAACAATGAAGCACACGAGATTCACGGAATAATAGTTCCTATAAGCATCAAAGAAGTGGGTACATGGACGAAAAAGGGCCTCTTCGTAAAGATAGATAAAGGAGACTTGAAGGATTCAAAGAATGCGTTCATAGTAGTTCAGCTACCAGCAAGCGCCAAGATAACATCTATAGTAATGCCCAACGGCGATACCATCGAGGATATAAGTGAGGCCACAAAGGTTTGGATGGGATCGTTCCGTAAGATAGTAATTGGCGAAAACGAAGCAATGATACAAGTAAAGAATGGCAACGTGGTAGAAGATGGACAATATATATTCGAGATAGAATGGCAGCCGCTTAGGCTGAAACTTGTCGACAAAAACGGAAACCCGGTAGCGGGAGCCGAAATAACTGTTGAGGGGCCTATCAAGGTTAATGATGTGTCTGACGAAACGGGTACGGCTGAGGTCGAGCTATATGCGCCTGGAGCGTATAGAATAAGTGTCGACTATAAGGGAGCAAGGGTTGCTGAAGCCTTTATAGGCACATTGCTAGACAGGGAAATAACACTGGAATGCACAGTCTATGACCTCGAAGTGAAGGTGACCACGCTCCTGGGAACACCAGTGCCAAATGCTGTAGTGAGTATAAGTAATGAGGGAGGATACACACAGACACTCGAATCAGACGCCGAAGGTTTGGTAAAATTTGCACAGCTACCTGGGGGCGAGTATACAATCCAGGTAAAGTATAAGAGAGTCTCTGCCGAAAAGAAGGTAACAATCACAGAGTCCACTAAAGAGGATCTGGCGCTAAACATGTTACTAGAGCTGCCTGGAATAGGGCCCCTGACAGCAACCGAAGTTGCAGCTATAGGCACTGCTGGAGTGGTAACAGCGCTAGCAGTCAGAGGGCTCAGAGGAGGCAAGGAGGATAACGAGGTGGAAGAAGATATTTTTGATTTTGATACAGAAAACAGCGGAGAGGAAAACAACCCCTAAAAATAAAACATAAATTTCAATTCTTTAAATAATGAGAAATTTAAGAATAAAAGCTTGTTTATTTTTCTTAGGCTCCTTGTGATAAAAATGAGAAAATATTTAGCTGTAGTTCCTCCCGAACTGTTTGGTGAAGATATAGACGAGTATTCTCTTCTAGACAAGTTAAAGGCTTTTCTAGAAACCTCTCTAAAGAGTGACTCGGTGGTTGTGAGAACATATGTGAAAGGCGATGAGAGAGGATTGTTGTTACTATTTGATAACATCATCACAATTAAAGTTTTCAGAAATATTATCGTGGTTGAGGGAAAAGATAGTAAAAAGGCGAAGGTTATATTCGGCGGAGTAAAAACCTTCATCAAAGAACTTGCCAGAAAAAGGTCTGCAGGAGGAGACATCTACTTCGTATATATACCGGGCGAAGAGATCATACCGCCCTCACTTCATTCACCAATAAAGAGGCTGTTCCAGAAACTTTTTTCGGAAAATATGGTATATCTGTTTTTTACGTTTGCATTGATCTCTATAATGATATACACATTGGTAGGTCCAATTTTCACACCCCTTGTGGTAACGTTACTCGGGTTGCTGGTCATATCCGTTGCGCCAGTAATTATTCCACGTCTCATATCAGACTGGCATGTACCCGAGGATATGCCTGTAAAAATCCTTAAGATTACGATTCTAGAGGAGTTGGAAAAGAGGATAAATGAAGACAAATTGTTAAAGTTAAAAAAGCTGTTAAAACCACTGGTTCTGCAAAGAGACCTGGATGTAGAAAAAGTAAAGGAAATAATTAGATCGGTATTTGGGGTAGACAAGTTTAACGTTGAGCTATACCACTTCAATATTTACAGTTACGTTAAATCTGTAGCTAGCAGATTCGGTCTATGCTTTCGTGGGAGAATATATATAACTAACACAATGATTAGAAACGCTTTAAGCCTAGGTTATGGGAAGAATTCAGCTATAGTGTTGACTTCGGGGATACTGGCCGTCCTCAAAAAGGATGAAATAAAAGCGATCATAGCTCACGAAACAAGCCATATCGTGCATAGAGATGTTCTTCTCTTCTTTTTCCTCGCTAGCCTAGAATATGCTTTCAGGCTATACTATTTTTTTATAGTGAATCCTTTATGCCTGTTAGACCCATTATTCGTGACAGCATATATATTGCTTACAACCCTGCTTATCTTCATGTTTTCTAAATATCTGGAGATCAGAGCAGACATAGACACAGCAGGGCTTGGACTAGGATTGGAACTTGCCAATGCTTTGGCAAAAGTTAGCTTTTCTCTCGGTTATGAGAGAAATCTACTTGAACGTCTGTGGGACTGGTTAAGACCAGAACCTCATCCGCCGGTAAGATATAGAATTAGCTATCTACTGACCTCTGGCAAAAAAGGTCGCAAAAATAGCTGGTTAACAGCCTTCTTCTTACTGGTCAAAGGTGTATTAACTGTGAGGTAGAAGGAATGTATTACGTGTAT
>CAZJJA010000086.1:0-5178 GCA_964546235.1 uncultured Thermofilaceae archaeon
TGGATGAAAAAATTGGAGAAAAGTCTGAGATTTCTCAGTAGCGACGGCCTCGATCACCACTCTCCGCTTTCAGACCATCATCATGCGTGTATTTAATAAGCTACCTGGTTGTATAAGTTTATTTGGGCGTTGAGCAAACACATATACGTCACCGGAGGAGTTGTAAGTGGTATTGGTAAGGGAGTTGTTACAGCTTCTATTGCCAAGATTCTCCAATGGAGGAGTTATAATGTAGACGTCATAAAGATAGACCCTTATCTAAATGTAGACCCCGGTACTCTTAATCCTATAGAACACGGCGAAGTATTTGTATGTGAAGAACGTTGGAGTTTCTCGCCTTTGCCTGAGCTGAGGTTCAATATAGCTGAAGTTGACCAAGATTTTGGCACATATGAACGTTTTCTAGACAAAGAAATACATCCATCCAACAATATAACCTCTGGCCAGGTATATCTCTCGGTGATTCTAGCTGAGCGACAGGGAAGGTTTCTTGGAAGAACAATACAGGTGATCCCCCATATCACTGATGAAGTTAAGAGGCGCATCAAAATGGTTGAAGAAAAAAGTAAGCCAGATATTCTCATTATAGAAATTGGAGGTACTGTCGGAGATATAGAAGCAATGCCCTTTCTAGAAGCCGTCCGACAGCTGAGGCTTGAAAAAGGCAGGTGTTCTACACTCCTTGTCCACGTGACCCTTGTCCCCTACCTTAAAACGATTCGCCAGCTAAAAACAAAGCCGACTCAGCACAGCGTAAAGACTCTTCAAAGCCTTGGGCTTCAGCCTGATGTTATTATTGCTAGGAGCGAGTTGCCATTGGACGAGGAGTCTAGGAGAAAGATTAGTCTCTATTCTAACGTCCCATATAATGCTGTTATCCCGAATCCTGATCTCAAGGTAAGCTATGAGGTTCCTCTAGTGTTTGAGAGGGAAGGACTGGGAGATTATATTGTAGAACATTTGTGTCTGGAATGTAAGTCTCTCCGAGAGGAGGACTACCTAGAGTGGAAGAGCATTGTGGAGTCTTTCAAGAAGGATTATGGGAAGCGTATTAGGATAGCTATGCCAGGCAAGTATGTGTCTATCAAGGACAGCTATATCAGCATATATGAGTCTCTCCTCCACTCTGCAGCGAAGGCTGGTGTGAACATAGACATAGTCTATGTTGACTCGGAGAAGATTGAAAAAGAGCCAAGTAAGATGGATGACTTTTACTCAGATGTCGATGGGATCCTACTAACGCCTGGCTTTGGGCGCAGAGGATCTGAGGGGCTCATCTTGTCTGCCAAATATGCCATTGAAAATGATATACCGTTGCTTGGAATCTGTTTCGGAGCACAGCTTCTCTTTATCTCTTACATGAGATACTTTGTCGGGTTAAAGGACGCAAATAGCACAGAGCTTGACCCAGACACACTGCACCCAGTCGTGGATCTTTTACCTGAACAACGTCATGTGAAGCACAAGGGTGCAAGCATGAGACTTGGTGCCCACAAAATACTGGTTAAAGAAGATACTATGCTCTACAAGGCTTATAAAAGGAAGATAATCTATGAGAGATTTAGGCATCGATACCATATTATTAGAAGATATGCGGAAATGGCAGAAAAACACGGACTAGTAATTTCTTCAACGGACGAGTCTGGGAGAATTGTAAATTCCATCGAAGTGAAGGACAAGTCCTGGATTGTAGGTGTGCAGTTTCATCCAGAGTTTAAGAGCCGTCCCGGTAAGCCGTCGCCAATATACCTAGACTTCGTTAAGGCTGCAATTGGTGCTAAGGATAAAATATAGAGAAAGAATTACTTTATGAGAAAAATGTACGGTATAGCCGTAGACATAGGAGCCACTTATACTAGGGTTGCTCTCGGAGACGATGCTGGGCGTCTGCTAGAGGTTATCAAGTTTAGGACGCGAGAGTTAAAAACACCTGACGAGATGTCAGAGAAAAGTGCGCATATTTCTCTAGACCTGGTTAGAAGGTATGGTGGAAAGGGAGGGGGGGTGGGTATAGGTTCCGCGGGACCCCTCAACATACAGGAGGGGGAGATTGTTAACTCTCCTAATATGCCCTTCAAAAAAATACCTTTAGTAAAACCTCTTAGAGAAAAACTAGGACTTCCTGTAGCACTGGCTAATGACTGTAATGCCGCAGTGGTGGGGGAGAAGGTTTGGGGTGCTGGAAGAGGCTACGAAAACATCGTGTATGTTACTATAAGCACTGGCATCGGGGGAGGAGCTTACGTCAACGGTTCTCTTCTTCTAGGGAAAGATGGTAACGCAGTTGAAGTTGGACATATTGTGGTTGACAGCCAAGAAAGGCTTGTTTGTGGTTGTGGAGGTCGAGGTCACTGGGAGGCGTACTCCTCGGGGAGCGGAATTCCCCGATACGCATATCTTCTGGCTAGGGAAAATCCGGATCTATGGAAAAGAAGCTTACTTTCCAGCCTAGAGGAGATTACTGCAAAAGACGTCTTTGATGCTTATAGGAAAGGAGACAGTTTTGCTAAGAAGATTCTCGAGGACGTTTTAAGATATAACGATTATGGATTCTCTGCGATAATAAATTATTTTGATCCCGAGGTTTTGACGATTGGAGGATCGGTTGCATTAAACAATAAGGATATTCTTATCGAGCCTCTCGAGAAAAGATTGAGAAAGTATTTGATTAATAGACCGCCACGTATCATGCATACTCCTTTGGGCGAAAACGTTGTTCTGTTGGGTGCGTTGGCTATAGCTCTTGGTAAAGAAGAGAGAATATTGCCTAGATAGTCGCTGTTTTTCTATCTCTTTATCATCCACCTTGTTTTGTCCTTTTCATCCATCAAAATGATGTTTAGCTGGGATAGTCTTTCACGTATATAATCCGCCAACTCGTAGTTTTTCTCCTTGCGTAGTATTGACCTTACCTCGACAATAAGATCTACAAGTTCTTCCACCTTTATAGCTTCTTCTGGAATTTCTGTAAATATGTCGTCTAGAACTCCTAACACTCTGTTAAACTCTTCAAGCAAGATGTACGACTTTAGGACGGTAGAGTATGAGGGCTTGTGGGATATCTTGCTAAAGATCATTGATGTCATTTCCATGACCGCACTGAAGGCCCCGCTAGCGTTGAAATCACGATCCATGAACTCGTAGAACTCTCTCCGAATCTCAGAGAGCCTGGTGAGAATCTCGATGTCCTCGTCCCGTAGCCTCGCTTCAGGCTCGACTTCCCTAAAAAGCCTCTTAACGAGTTCGGCTGCTGTTCTGATCCTTTCAAGGTTTGCTTGGGCCTGTTTCAAAGCATCGTCAGTGAAGCTGAGTATTGTTCTATAGTGAGCTGTTGCCAGCCATAGACGTACAACTTTCGGGTTATATTCTTTAAAGAGATCTCTCAGAGGAACTATGTTTCTTAGACTCTTACTCATTTTTTCTCCCGCTACTTGGAGCATACCTGTATGTAGCCAGTATTTAACCCAAGGTCTTGTTCCAAAGGCCGCTTCACTCTGAGCTCTCTCGTTTTCATGATGGGGGAAAATGAGATCCGTCCCACCGCCATGTATGTCAAATCTCTTTCCAAGATAGCGGGAAGACATCACACTACACTCGATATGCCATCCTGGTCTCCCCGGACCCCATGGAGAATCCCAGTAGGGTTCGCCAGGCTTTCGCGCCTTCCACAACGCAAAGTCATAGGGGTTTTTCTTTTCTGTAGCGAACTCCTCCTGGGTCCACTGTTTTTTGTCGAACCTTCCACTAAGTCTTCCATAGTCGTCGTACGTGTCGACGTCAAAGTACACGCTACCGCTTGGCGCTACGTAGGCGTGTCCCTTGTTAATCAGGAGCTGAATGAACTCTATAATCTCCTTTATATGCTCGGTCACCCTGGGATGTATGTCAACGTGGATGTTCAGCTTGACTAAGGATTCAAGATAATCTTTTGTGTATTCCTCGACTATCTCTCTCCAGTCTCTGTTTTCTTCAATCGCCCTGTTGATTATCTTGTCATCGATATCCGTTATGTTCTGGACATGTGTCACATCGTATCCTTTAAGCCTAAGATACCTCTTTATGACGTCGAAAGCCACATAGGTGCGAGCATGACCCACGTGGTTATAATCGTATACTGTGGGGCCACAAACGTACATTAGAACTTTTTCTGGATTAAAGGGCTCGAAAAGTTCTAGTTTTCTAGTGAGAGTATTATATACCTGTAACACAATAGGCACCACCCTTTACCTTAAGACGATGAGTATATGTTGGATGTCTGATATAAAAATTCGGTCTTTTTACATGGATATATCTATATGCTTCAAGGAACACTGTTACGCTAAATCATGGCTAGAGAAAGTGAAAATAGTCGTCGTCGATCAATGCATGCAGCCTAGATTTGACCAGGAGATACTTCAAGTTCCTGTTGACAGTATTGAGGTTTTTGAAATCGATAGACTGAGACAAAGTATACGACAGGAATCTCCTAGGATAGCAGCTTTTGGAGGATTATATGCTGTCAACGCGGCTAAACTGTTGATATCCCCCATTCTTTCGAGAAAAAACCTTTTAGAAACTATTTTCGAGAGGATGCCGCAAGACAGAAAAGTGATTGTTTTTCCTTCAGAACCAGCGCTATGCACAGAGTTTACCGGGTGGATGCTCTTTTATGAAGAGAAAATTCCCGCATACTTTCTGGCATATAGACCTCAGCTTAGACCCAAGCATGTCTTTATAAAGTTTGACGAATTTGTCGAGAACCTTAAGAAGCGACAACACATTTACTATGCTATAGCCTTTGACCTAGCATTAAAACAAGGTTCAAGACTGGATACGAGTTTCTTGAGACGTCCCTCCTTCTCGGGATATTTGCACCTGTGTAACATGTTTGAGAAGACTGGTCCAGGTCCTCTCATCTCGTTGTTATTGTCAATATCTGCGTTGGCTAAATTGGAAATTCTAGAATCAACAAAGAATTTAGTGTGTCACTTAATGAGCGGACTTAAAAGAATATTTGAACACAAGCAAAAGGATTCTCGCTTTCTAGAAAGAATACTCGATATGGCATATAGGGATACGGACTGTGGCGAACTCGACATAGATTTACGTGAGAAGAAGCTTGACATTTATGTCGAACATTCTTGGAGCTTTTATTCGCCAAGCTTTAGAAGTGTAGATATGAGCCGTGCCGAGATATAC
>CAZJJA010000087.1:0-5053 GCA_964546235.1 uncultured Thermofilaceae archaeon
TTTTTCTTAGCTTGTATCTGCTGCCAGTTCTTGAATATATCTTCAATTGCCTGCTCTAGCTGGCTGACGGGTACTCTGATCTGTTGTCTTGTATCTCTAAACCTTATGGTCACTGTTTGGTCTTCTTTTGTCTGACCGTCAACAGTTATACAGAGAGGTACTCCTATTTCGTCGGCTTTTGCGTATCTTCTGCCTATGCTTCCTCTGTCGTCATAGTAGCATCTAAGCTTTTTGCGCAGGTTAATGTATATATCCCATGCTATTTTGTCCATATCATCCTTTTTGACTAGAGGAAAGACTGCTACTTTAAAGGGTGACATCGCTGGATGTAGAGCTAAACAGAGTCTTTTGCCTTCTTTCTTGTAGGCTTCTGTTAGAAGTGCCATGATTATTCTTTCAACGCCAAATGACGGCTCAATGACGTAAGGAATCACTTTTTCTCCTTCATCGATTATATGCAGCTCTTCTCCGCTATACTCCTGGTGTCTCTTTAGGTCGTAATCTGTCCTGTTGGATATTCCCTCTATCTCTTTCCATCCCATATATGGGAAGAAGTATTCTATATCAAATGTCTGTTCGGCATAGTGTGCAAGCTCTGTTTTTACATGTTCTCTCACTCTAAGGTTAGCTGGTGAAAGACCTATGCTCCATAGCCATCTCAGGGATTCGGCTATCCAATAGGCGTGCCACCTATTGTTTATTATCCCTGTATCTACCGCGTCCTGAATCCTCGTTTTCTTTGCATCTATCACACCGTTCTCCTGATCCTCCGCAGACAGTAGGTTGATTTCAACGTCCTTAACACCCTCATAGTAGGGACATTCGTCCATCTTCTTCGGATTTATGAAATACTCTATCTCCATCTGTTCAAACTCTCTCAGCCTAAAGAGAAAGTTTCTGGGAGAAATCTCATTCCTAAAAGCCTTACCATGCTGTGCAATACCAAAGGGCAATGTAGCACCCATTGTAAACACTATATTCTTAAAGTTCGTGAATATCAACTGAGCAGTCTCAGGACGCAGATAAGCCAAATTAGCCCTCGTCTTCTTAGGACCAACATATGTAGAAAACATCAGATTGAATGGCTCAGGCTTCGAAAGCTCCCCACCACACTTAGGACACCTAATACCGTGCTCACGAATCAACCTCTCCAGCTCTTCCACTGTGAGTTCAATAACCTTAACTCCCTTATCCTCAAGTAGATGATCTGCCCTATACTCGGCACCACACTCCTGGCACCTAACGATAAAGTCGACAAACGACTCAACATGACCGCTAGCCTCCCAAGTCTTCGGATGCGTTATAATGGTCCCATATATACCGTAGATGTCGCTCCTCTCCTCCACAAACCATTTCCACCAACTATTTATAACATTCCTACGCATCTCTACGCCGAGAGGCCCGTAATCGTAAAACCCTCCCATTCCTCCATAAATCCTGCCAGATGGATAGAAGAAACCCCTTCTCAAGCACAGATTCGTAATATCCTCCAACGTTACAGGCTTTTCACTCACACAAAATCCCCATCATTTTCCAAAACCAAGGTATAACAATTTTTCTCTAACATTTATAGACAGAACATACTTTTCACGTAATATTCAAGAACCTCTTCTAGAAAAAATTTATAAAAACCAGAGAAGACAATATTATGCCTGACCACCAAGCCCCGGTCGTCTAGAGGCCTAGGAGGCCCTGGCGTCGGACCGCCAGGACATAGAGTGGCGGCCTGTCGAGGAGCTGTGGCTCCGCCGAGAGCCGCAGAACCCGGGTTCGAATCCCGGCCGGGGCGCCATTTTTATGTTTTTAGTCTAAACTTTACAAAGAAGAGTTTATTATAGTTAGAATAGGACTCGGTTTTTCTCTTTTAATGTTTTTCTTTAGGAGTTGTGATTGTGATCAATGTTAGTTGTAATAATAGTATGTTGTAATAATAGTATAATGATGAATATGGCTACATATGTTGATTATATTAGGTGACCCCTAGTGTTGATTTTGTTAGCTCGGAGGTGTTGTATGTTGGCGCTATATAGGCTAGTGATCTGAGATGTTAAAGAAGATGTTTGTTGGGTGGTATATTAGTGGTGGTATTAGAAGCTGATTTATGAAGTTTACTTTTTGGTCCAGCTGTCGGGTTGTCTGTTGTGACAACGTATCCTGACAGGAATATTGTTGTCCATGCCACTAGTATACGAGTGAGCACTGCTACTATATTCGTTGGGGAAGGAGAGGTTATAAGGGCTAGAATCGCTATATATGCTGTTAGTGGAGATTGAGAAGAGTATTACTCCTAGTGCGACGCCTATCCTGAAATCGAGGGGCATTATTGGCGATGCTGAGAATAATTCTCTAAGTTTTATAGTGACTGTTTTTGAAGATGTTCAAACAATATTTGTATCGTTTCGAGCCGAGTGGGTGCAGAGGCTATTATTATTTTCACAACAGTCGAAGGGTCTTTCATTTTCTCTACAAGTTCCCTGTCTATGTCCTTGGCAGCCTTTGTTGCTTTTATTGCGAGTGTTCTGGCATTAATATAATTGCTCTTTCTAACTACTATCGACTTTTTGTCGCTTAGCTGTAGTGACCTGTGTCCTTTTGCAAAGAATACATCGATTGAATTCGGGTCGTCTTTAACCATGATTGCTATTGCTAATGGATAGCCTCTTCTTATATACTCTTTTAGGGCTGGGTGTAGATCTGCTAGGGCTTTGTCTGCGTTTACAGCTATTATACAGTCCCCCTTAGGCGTCAGATGGCCTTCTGTAGTTATTTCAAGCGTAGATTTGTGCGTTGCTTTAATGTTTGGGTGTCCTCTAGCCGTCACTATATCGACTGCCATATCCCTTGATACCCTTTAATGGGACAAATAAGCATCCACCATAGTTTTCGATAGATTCTTCTCCTTCCCTTTTCTTGGCTATCACTAAGAGTTCTTGGTAGTAGCGAGAACCTACCGGCGCAATAATTCTTCCTCCTTCTTTTATCACCTCGAGTAGGTTTTTAGGTATTTGGGGCACTGCCGCTGTTACAATTCCTCGCGTGAAAGTTTTTCTAAGTGGGAGACTGAAGCTTCCATCGGCTACTATGACATCTATTTTTGCCAGATATCCCGTCTTCTTGAGATTTGATAATGCATATCTAGCCAGTCTTTCAATTATTTCCATAGTCACAACAGCTCCATCTATGGTCTTGCCTGGAGAAACTATTTCTGAACACAAAGCAGCATGATAACCACTTCCTGTTCCTATTTCTACGAGCTTGTCGCCGGGTTTTAAGTCTAATAGTTCGCACATTATGGCACACATGTGTGGTGCCGAGATCGTCTGCCCTTCTAGTGTGGGTAGCGGTGTGTCATCGTAGGCGTACTTCCTATATACCTGTGGAACAAACTCCTCTCTAGGAACAGTTAGAAATGCCTTTTTTACTCGTTCACTCCGTATAACACCTTCCCTTACAAGCTTCTGGATCAGACGAAATTTTTCACTTAAAATTGCTTGCATCATGTGTATCAAAACCCAAACCAACTTTCAAGTGAGGCTTGTTTGAAGAATGTATTGTATGCTTTTTCTAGTCTATCTAGAGCATTGTTTACGCGTTCGATGGAGAATTGGTGTTGATCGACTAGTAGTTTGATTACCTTTTCTCTGTCAGGCGGGTTCCATTGTAATTTATAGTTGTCTGTCACCTCAGGGTTGACGAATATTTTGAATATTTCCTCTGGAGAAACAGGGCTTTCCCACTGAACTGCTCGGAAAACTTTTTCAGGATCTTTTAATTCCTTTACCAATTTTAGTGCCCTTTTTATACCGATCCCCTTTGCTCCTTCTGGCGCATAATCTGTTCCCAGCAAGATTCCAATCACTATTAGTTGTTCTCTAGTTATCCCATGATATTCTAATAGTTTTTCAAGTTCTATGAGTTCAGGCTTTATCTCAATGTATACGTTTTTTCTAGGAAGCTTTCTTCTTCCAGTAATCGCAAGGTTTCTGACAAGCCTCTTGCTTCCAAATAGTAATGAGTCATAGTCTTGGCTTCCAGACGCCCATACATCACCTTTTAAAGTCATATATGCGGCTTGTGCCTCACCCTCTGAGGGGGCTTGAACCCATGGAATACCCATATATTCGAGTAATTTCTTTGAGTCCTCGACCATCTGAGTGTTAAGCCTTCCCGTCTGTTGGGCGTATGTTCTCGCCTCTTCTAGGTCTCCTCTTTCGAGGGCTTCTTTATATTTTTTCTCTGCTTCTAGCCTTATTTTTGTTCTTTTCTCTATTTCTTTTGCCTTAAATTCTGGTGGTTTTCCATCAAAAACATATACAGGCTTAATCCCATGCTCGACAAAGTTTATTGTTCGATAAAATAGTCCATTCAGATGACTTGTAACATTGCCATAAGCATCCATGAGGGGTGTTCCATCTCTTTGGCGGATTGTAGCCAAAAATTGATACAACATGTTGTATGCGTCGAGCGCTATGGCTTTTCTTGCGAGACTGTCAAATGTTAATTCCTTTTTAACCGGAGATACGAGTTCGCGTAAATTAACTCCCATTATTATCCATTATTTATTGTGAATTTTTAATGAGATAAACCATTCGTAGATTCTTTTTTATATGATCTACTTTTATGAAACCTCTAACTTCTAAAATCATCAACAATTTGTTGAATTCGCTAAAAGAGATGTCTCCGTTACTATGTTCGAGCAATTTTTTCACATTCTCATAGAGTTCCTTGTCCTTTGCTGTCCCACCCTTCCGTTTAAGCTCCGTTAGTAAATAAAGTATTGCATCGTTCATAGGCATCAGACATAAAATCCTGTAGCTGTAACCTGGTGTTTTGTAAGCTTCTTTGCCCTCTCATTCCAGGATTCATAAAACCTTATAATTTCTGGCGTCAATGTAGGCTTGACCTTCTTTAACGCTTCCTCAAAGTGACGCTTATACACTTTATCTATATTGATATTCTCCCTTATTGCAGCTAAGCCAGCCTCTCTAACTAGAACCTCTAGGTCTGCTCCTGTGTAGCCTTGTGTTTTTTTGGCTATTTCTTCGAGGTTTAC
>CAZJJA010000088.1:0-5035 GCA_964546235.1 uncultured Thermofilaceae archaeon
GGAGGCCTCCGGGGCCGGCATGTATGCCTGCCCCCGCCCGCCCAAAGGCCCGGGACTGGCGTACGCTTGCGCCTCTTCTTTTTCACAGCTCCCCCGTCGCCCCGGCGACCCCAAGCCTGGGCTCATCGCTCACAGTCGCCCCCAGGACCCATCCAATAATATTACCGCTTTTTTGCTATAAAACGGTTCTCGCTCGGCTTTTTCACTTGTTGACTGTTGACATATTAGTGGGGGATGTTCAAGGGATGCATCAATACTTGGCTATGCTGTTTCGGCGTTAACGCGGACTCTAGAGACCCGTTCAAGCAGGATTCACATAGTTGATACGAGCATCTTCCAGCTGGCAGGCTAAAGCCTGCTATTGAGCGAGACGAAAACGCCACATAGATTTCCTACAGCAGCTCTACAGCCACACAACCCAAAAGAGAACACCTACTCTATAGCGTGAAGGGCAACGCCCTTCTAGTCAGGCAGGAGACCTACAACCCAGAAAAATAAGAATAAAGCCCCATAAAGAAGCACTATGGATAGTCCCTAAAAACTCGATCAGAGTGGTAGAGACAATTTAAGTGTTAGCACTATCTTAGACTAGCGCGCTGGTTTCCCGATGTTTTGGATCCCGAGTCCTGCGGTACGCATGTACCGTGCCAGGCATCCTTCCAGGCTGGACTACGGCCCCTCTTTGTTGTATTTTTTACGGAAGTAGCTGGTGTTTTATGATTTATTTCCTTATGTATAGTATATCGGTAGGGTTATATGGTTTTCTTTTTCTGTACGAGATTTTTATGCATCAATTTCTATATGTTGTGATTGGATTGAATGTTTAGAAGGAAGCGTATATTTCGCTGTCTACTATAATTATAGTTGTTATGGACAAACGAAGCGGTAAAGTTGTTGTGCTGGCTCATTGTTTGCTGAACCAGAATAGCGTTGTCTGGGAGCTTGCAAAAACTGGTGGAGTGTTTAAGGGCCTAGTGGATTTTCTTGCAGAGAAGGGTTATGGGATTGTTCAGCTTCCCTGTCCTGAGACCAGCTATATGGGGTTGAGAAGATTTTGGCAGAGCGCTGAGCAGTACGATAACCCGGGTTTTAGGAAACATTGTAGAAATCTCGTTGAACAGATAATAGATTATCTTGAAGCTTTGCGAGAGGGCGGTATAGAGGTTGTGGCATTGATAGGAGTTAGGGGCAGTCCTTCGTGTGGCATTTTTGAGACGTTTAGTTCGTTGTGGCGGGGTAATCCATTGGAGGCTGAAGGTGGATCTAGGATTAGTGGTAGGGGCGTGTTCATGAGGATACTAATAGACGCTTTGAAGGAAAAGGGTTTTGAGTTGAAGTGTTTTGACTTTGATACTAGTGACCCTGAGGGAAGTCTGGAGAGGATTAAGGGTGAACTTGGATGAGATTGCTAGCAGTAGGAGATCTTAATGTCGACATAATCCTGTATGTTAGCGGTATTCCGAAGGAGGGTGGAGAGGAGCATGCAAGGGATTTGAGTATAAGTCCTGGTGGTAGTGCTGCTAATGTAGCTGTGGCTTTCCGTAGACTTGGCGGGGAGAGCTGGTTTTATGGTAGTGTTGGTAACGATGTTTTTGGTAACTGGCTTATCGAGCTACTGGAGGATGTTGGTGTGAATACAGAGTTTGTGTCTCGTCGGGACAGGACTACCGGGACTATGGTGATTTTGTCTACAGAGAGGGACAGGACGATTATAGGGTTTAGGGGCGCTAACGAGATGCTAGTTTATCCTCGGGAGGAGATGTGGGATAGAGGGTTTGATGCGGTGTTTGTTAGCGGCTACTCGTTTTTGGGCGAAAATCTTTCTAGGATTCTGAAGCTTTTGGAGTCTGCGTCGGAGAGAGGCGTGAAAGTGTATGTTGACGCTAGCGGTGTTTTCGCACATAAGGGTTTAGATCTCTTGAAGCAGACCGGGATGAGGATTCATGGGTTGCTTATGAACGAGGTAGAGGCTCAGGAGTTTTTCAGAGGTGGTGATCCTGGAAACTATCTATGGCTAGCAGACGAGATTGTAGTGAAGATGGGCAGCAAGGGGTCTGTCGTATATCATGAGGGTGGAAGTACTTATGTGAAAGCGTTTCCAGTCGACACAGTTGTAGATACTACTGGTGCTGGGGACGTATTTGACGCCGCATATATATTCGCTAGTTTTAGTGGGCTCGGCTATAAGGAGAGACTCCTGTTTGCTAACGCGTCCGCTGCGATAAAGATTACAAGAAAGGGTGGGTGGAGCTCGCCAAGGCTTGAGGAGGTTTTGGAGTTTCTCAGGTCTAAGGGCGTAGAGATTTCTCTCAACAAATGAACTATGTTTTTATCTTTCTACTGTGTATCTAATTCTTGATAGCCTTGAGAATAGAAGATTTAGAAGTAGAATGGGCGAAGAGATTCTATTCTAGGAGACTTTCCTCTCTAGAGGAAATGTTTGGCGTCAAAAAGCCTATCATTGGTATGGTACATGTCCCACCACTTCCAGGCTCTCCAGGATATGAAGGAGAGAATATTGAGGATATAATAGAGTTTTCCCTAAGGGATGCCAGAATACTTGTTGAAAATGGGGTTGACGGTCTTATCGTAGAAAATATGTGGGATCTGCCTTATTATGCAGCCGAAAATATTCCTCCATGGGAAATAGCAGCTCTAGCTATAATTACAAGAGAAGTCGTTAAGACTTTCTCTGTACCTGTGGGCATTAACATAGTTCACAACGGTTATTTAGGCGAAATCTCTATTGCTAAAGCGGCTGGAGCCAAGTTTATGCGTGTATGTATTCATGCAGGAGTGCAAGTATGGGATACAGGCGACATCGACAGGGGTCATCCCGCGGACCTTTTGAGGATAAGGAAGTTTCTCTACGCAGAGGACGTGAAGTTTTTCGCTGATATAACAAAGAAGCATGCTGTAATGTTTCCAGGAATAGATATTAGAACACATGCTGAGTGGACGGACTTCTACATGGCGGATGCCTTAATTGTGACTGGAACCATGACTGGAAAGCCGCCAACGGTGAAGGATGTTAAGGTGGTGAAAGAGTTTCTACCTGAGAGACCAGTTCTCATTGGAAGCGGCTCTAATCCAGAAAATATTAAGGAGTTCCTAAAATATGCGGATGGCGCCATTGTAGGAACATACTTTAAGGTTAAAGGGATAACACAAAATCCAGTCGATCCTGAAAGAGTTAGAAAGTTCATGAGCGTTGTTAAAGAGGTAAGAGAGAAGTATGAGTAGCAAAGACGAAAAGATTCTTTCTGCAGCGAAACCTGAAACTGAGAGTGGCCTCCAATATCATATACAATGCAGGCCGGGCGATGTAGCACCTTATGTGTTATTGCCAGGAGATCCTGAACGATCTGAGAAGATCGCAAAGACATGGGATGAATGGAAGTTTGTTGCAAGACACCGAGAATATGTAACCTATACTGGAAGGTATAAAGGTGCACCCATTTCTGTCACTTCTACTGGCATTGGTGGACCTGCTGCTGCTATAGCAGTCGAAGAACTATTGAGAGTTGGTGTACATACTTTCATCAGAGTTGGAACCACAGGTGCTATACAGCCCGAGATAAAAGTTGGAGATATAATAATAACACGAGCCTCCGTGAGACTCGAAGGAACATCCAAGCAATATGTAAGAGTAGAATACCCGGCTGTCGCGAGCTACGAGGTCGTTATGGCTCTAATAGAGGCTGCCGAAACGCTTGGTGTGAGATATCATGTAGGTATAACTGCCACAACGGACAGCTTCTATACTGGTCAGGCTAGGCCCGGATATGGTGGATACAAACAAAGCTGGATGGATACACTCATACCTGATTTGAGGGCTGCCCGCGTCCTTAATTTTGAAATGGAAAGCGCTACAATTCTCACGTTAGCCAACATATATGGCGCCAGGGCTGGTTGCGTGTGTGCTGTGCTCGCTAATAGGATAACTGATGAATTTGCGGTGGGTGCTGGTGTAGAGAACGCTATTCTTGTGGCCAACGAGGCTGTAAAAATACTTCACGAATGGGACAAGATAAAGGAGAAGACTGGTAAAAAATTCTTCTATCCTGAGCTTTTAAAGGAATAATTATTTTTTATTCTTCTATATCTGATGTAGCCCTCAATAGTTCATCTTGTATGTCTCTACCATACTCTTCTATCAATACCATTATTGCTGCTTGAGGTGGTATTACTCCTATCTCAGTAATTATAGCATCGATATAGGTTGGTGGGGTAACGTCAAAGGCAGGATTGAATATTTTTATTTTCGGATTTTTCGACAGATACTCCTCTGATACAACCTCTAAAGGTGATCTTTCCTCAATCTTTACGAGTTCTCCTATAACAGTATGAGGACTGAACTTGAAGCTCTCTGCAGCAACGAAAAAGTTGACATTATGTTCCTTGGCTGCAAGGGCTATTTGACTTGTACCGATCTTGTTTATAACTGCTCCGTTGGCTGTAACTGTGTCTGCACCTACAACAACTTTGTCTAATTTCTTCATTAGATATCTTGTAGACGAATCTGGCACGAGTGTTACTTCGAGTCCTGCTTCAACAAGCTTTGACACAGTTATGTGTCCCTGAAACTTGGGTCTTGTCTCTGTTGCAAATACTTCTATGTCTTTCCCTCTCTTCCATGCCTCGATTATCACTGATAGTGCAGCGCTACTATTGCAGTGCGTGAGTATCTTGTCCCCGTCAGTTATCAGTTTGCTGCCTATCTCTCCTATCCTTTGCGTAGCCTTTTTTGAATAAGAGATAAAGTATTCTGCACGCTCAATTACAGCAAGCTTGGCTTCTTCAACAGAGGAGAAACTCTCTTCCTTCAAGACTTTCATTACGAAGTTAACAGCGTTGGGAAGGGAGACTGCTGTAGGTCTGGTAGATTTTAGCAGATCTGCGATTTGTTGCATATAGGCCTTATATTTGTCTAAGTCTTTTTCATCACGATATTCTAAGGCAGCGATTTTAAGAGCATTTGCAGCAGCACGTGCTATTCTTCCAGCGCCCCTTATCCTCATAGTTTTTATATCTT
>CAZJJA010000089.1:0-5010 GCA_964546235.1 uncultured Thermofilaceae archaeon
CCAAAAAGCAGGCATAGAAGATATGTTCCCGCCAAAGACACTGGACGATATATATGAAATCGCAAAGAAACTGAATCAGGTAGAGCCTGGAGTATATGGAATAGGTCTACCCTTAGGACTAAACGGTTATGACGCCTGGTGGACATTCGAGCACTTCTGGGCTGGTTACGGGGGAGGAATGCTGACAGAGAGGTCCGTAAATGGTGTGGTGATCGGAAAAGAGCCATACAGGACAGGACTCAAGAAGGCCTTCGCCTTGTTCAAGAAGATATGGGATGAAGGGCTAACACCGCCCGACAGTACAGAGTGGGTTGATGCTTCAAACAACATCAATTATATCCAGGGCAAAGTAGCTATGACAATCAATCCTCTTAGTATCTACTACGCGCTGATGACCCAAAACCCAGAACTAGCTGCAAAGACAAGGCTATTCGTTCTTCCTGTAGCTGTAGACTGTGGAGACGAGAGCGTGTGTATCTTTAAGAGTACCAAGTATCCTGAGCTTGCAAAGGATCTAGTATATTACCTGTTTAAGGACAAGGAAGACTACAGGAAAGGCTTCGTCGAGTCCTCGTATCTCTATGCTCTACCGATTTTCAAGAGCCAGATGAAGGTCATAAGTGAGCAGTGGAAGAAAGGTAAGTATCCAGGAATCATGGAAGACCCGGCAGTAGTTGTAGAGAAGGTAAAGATACATGAGACCGCGGCATTCCCGCTAGGAGAGAGAACAACACCTAGTGAGGAGTTCAGAGAAGGATTCATATGGAACGAGATGATACAGAGAGTTGTCGTCAAGGGCGAGGACCCCGACAAAGTGATAGACGAGTTCCAGCAGAAGTTTATCGAAGAGGTAAAGAGAGTTTACGGTGGCTAAAAATCGTAAATTTTTGGGTGAAACCCTAAAAATTAATTTTTCTTTTTTGGGTTAGGTGAAAAGTTTGAAAAGAAAACTTAAGGATGAATTGTATAAGTGGCTATATGTTCTACCCACTCTAATATTGATAATCGTCATATTCATCATACCCATCTTCTACAACATATGGCTTAGCTTCCATGTAAAGCTGATAGGAGAAGCACCTCGTTTCAGCGGACTTGAAAATTATTATAAACTTTTATCCTCTAAGATACTGTACGTATCCCTGATTAACACTTTCATATACTCATTTACTGCTGTTTTCTTCAAAACACTCATAGGTCTAGCCGTAGCCCTGCTGCTTAACAAAGAATTCAGGGGAAGAGGATTCTTCAGAGGTTTGTCAATTCTGCCCTGGGCATTCCCATCATTCGTCTGTGCAGTACTGTTCTGGTTCAATTATGCAGGGAGAGGAACTTTCAACCAAATACTAATGTTTCTCGGATTTCAGCCAATACACTGGCTAGGCTATGACATGGCCATGCCTTCGGTAATCCTGCTAAATATTTGGCACGGCTGGCCCTTCTTCTTCATGGGAATACTCGCGGGATTGCAGGCTGTACCTGTAGAACTATACGAAGCCGCAGAGGTAGATGGCGCGTCTTCGTTTGACAAATTTATAAACATAACACTGCCAATGGTGAAGCCAGTAATATTTACGGTAGTACTGCTGTCCCTCATGTGGACGATGGGCGAGTTCACACAGATCTACATGACAACCGCTGGAGGACCAATAGACAGGACGCTGACCGTGCCGATGGCAGCCTACAAGATAGCCTTCATGTCTGAGGCAAACCTACCCCTAGCTGCCGCATACACTGTTATAGTTCTTCCAATATATCTCCTCCTAATATTCCTCGTATTAAAGCAGGTTGAGGGGGTGTAAAATGGTTAGGAGTATTAGAAAAGCGAAACTTATAGACAAAATAATTATCGCAACAGGAACAACGCTGCTTTTCCTATGGATATTCATACCAAGCTACTGGGTGTTTAAAACAAGCTTTGCGCCGCCAGAAGAAGCCTGGAGTCCGCTTCCTCCAAGCAAGCCAACACTGGACAATTTCCTAAGCTTATTCAATCCATCGCTTGAAGCAGTTTTAAGAGGTATGGGTATCAGAGCAGCCCTACCTGATCCAATGATAGTGTACATTTCTAACAGCTTTATAGTAGCAATAGTCTCATCAGTAATAGGTACAGCATTTGGAGCTCTAGCTGGATACAATCTAGCACGATTCAACTACAAGGGAAAGAAACTTGTACTCTGGCTTGTCCTCTTTGCCTACGTTTTCCCCATCTTCGCGCTAATGGTCCCAATTCTTATGATAATGCGAGCAATCGGACTCTACAACACCCTCCATGGGCTAGCTCTCGTACACCTAGCTTATACTCTGCCATTTTCCACATTGATGCTCCGAAGCTACTTCTATGGAGTCCCCAAGGACCTTGAAGAATCCGCACTGATCGATGGCTGTTCACGGCTAGAAGCATTGGTAAGGATAACTCTACCTGTCTCAGCGCCAGGTCTAGTCACAGCGTTTATATTCTCGTTCACCCTCTCCTGGAATGATTTACTCTTCGCACTAATCCTGCTCAACACAAGCAGGCTCTACACGATACCTATAGCGACCACGTTCTTCCTTTGGGGAGGAGAAATAGTTGATCCCGGAGGACTATCAGCAGTAGCTGTCTTCGCTGGCATCGTACCAGCACTTCTCTACATGTTTGTCCAAAAATATATCGTCCTTGGTCTCGTGAAGGGAGCAATAAAAGCTTGAAAACTTTTTTTACCATATATAGTTAGAGGTCAAAAAATTGTCCCTGCTAATAGTTGATATTGGTACCACAAATATTAAAGCTGCAGTGTTCTGCGATGATGGTAGCTTACCTGTTCTTTCAAAAAGAAAAATAAATATGCATATCGAAGGAGGAACTGCGGAACAGAACCTTGACGAAATATATAGCAAGTTTACTGAAGCTGTGAGAGAAGTCGTATCGAAATCGACAAGCAAGATAGAGTCAATGTTCTTGTCCTCACAAATGCACGGTTTAGCTGTGCTCGACGAGAAGGGAAGACCACTAACAAATCTGTTAACATACTTCGATACGAGAGCCGAAAAATACATGGGACCTGTCGAAAAAGAAGGTTCAGAGATCTACAGAGAAACGGGCTGTCCTCCAATCTATATTTATCCCTTGCCTAAGATCCTTTACCTAAAGGACAAGTTTAGGGGTAAAGTAAGGTTCGCTGTCTCAGCAAAAGACTATATTCTTCTGAAGCTGACTGGACAACATATCCTAGATAAGTCGACGGCTTCTGGAAGTCAATTACTAAACACATTTACTCTGAAGTGGAGTAATACCGCTCTAGCTATAGCAGGTATAGACGAGGGGCAACTACCCGTATTAGTGGATGGAGAGAAAGTAGGCTTTAAAATTATTCCACAAATAGCCGAAGAAATGAGTCTTCCAAGAAACATTACAATCTATCCAGGTGTATCAGATGCGGCAGCACACTCAACTGGAACCTCGTTTCTACGAGAAGACATCCTCTCGCTAAACGTAGGTACAAGCGCAGCGGTTAGAGTCGTTAGGGAGCATCCAGTCTTAGACTATGAAGATAAAATGAGATATTTCTGCTACTATGGCGGATTGAATAGATGGCTCATAGGAGGGGCTGTGAACAACGGGTCTCGGGTTCTTGACTGGTTTATCGAAGAGTTTCTTGATGCCGAAAAGATGCTTAGTAAGCACACTGGTATCAATGTATACGATATAGTAAACAGGCTTGCAGAAAAATCACCTATGGGAGCTAACGGCTTATTCTTTATACCTTATCTTTCAGGTGAAAGGTTTCCAGTAAGAAATTCGAGAATACGAGGAACAATTTATGGTTTATCATATAGTACGAAGAAACAGGATATTCTGAAAGCGCTTCTCGAAGGAGTGGCGTATACTCTGAGATGGATTTACGAAGCCATGAAGGAGAAAGGAATAACCGTTTCAACGATGCGGGGTGGAGGAGGTGGACTCAATCTTTCTGTCTGGCGTAAAATCTTCTCCGACATTTTTGGTCTAAAGCTAGAATATGTCAAAGAAATTGATTCCACAATGCTGGGAGACTATGTTGTATATAAGCTTGGTGTAGATGGCGGAATCCCGGAGGACCTGGAAGCACGGTACTGGTCTAGGGCATTGTCTATTTCTCCTTCAATAGATAGATTCATTAAATATAACAGGTATTATAAGGCCTTCCTAGAACTTTACAAACAGCTAAACGCGTTTTTGGTGAAATATTGTAATCTTTAAAAGTTTGGGGAAAGATATAAATTATGTACGAGAAAAGCTAAACTGGGAGTTATATGGCTAAGGTATCTGTTAAAGATCTTTTGAAGAAATTTGGTAATGTTATAGCTGTTAACAAGATATCATTTGAGGTAAATGACGGAGAATTTGTTGTCCTGCTAGGGCCTAGCGGCTGCGGAAAAACAACAACCCTCAGGCTCATCGCAGGGCTCGAGACACCCGACGGAGGAGAAATCTGGATCGGCGATAAGCTCGTAAACGACCTACCACCAAAAGACAGAGACGTAGCAATGGTCTTCCAAAACTATGCTCTCTATCCCCACATGAAGGTCTACGACAACCTCGCCTTCCCCTTGAGACTTAGAAAGCTACCCAAAGATAAAATAGACAGAAAGGTTAGAGAAGTCGCCAAGCTCCTCAGGATAGACAACCTGCTTGACAGATATCCAAGACAGCTTAGCGGAGGACAACAACAGAGAGTTGCACTAGGCAGAGCATTAGTCAGAGAGCCACATGTTTTCCTAATGGACGAGCCTCTCAGCAACCTTGACGCCAAATTGAGAGTGTACATGAGGGCCGAGCTCAAAAGACTCCAGAGAGAGCTTGGGATAACGACCATCTACGTCACGCACGATCAGGCGGAAGCCATGACCATGGCTGACAGGATCGTCGTCATGAACGAGGGCAAGATACAGCAGATAGGAACTCCTAGCGAGCTATACTACAAGCCAGCCAACCTTTTCGTGGCAGGTTTCATTGGAGCACCAGCCATGAACTTCATGGATGCCTCCGTG
>CAZJJA010000090.1:0-5001 GCA_964546235.1 uncultured Thermofilaceae archaeon
TGATGTCTAAGATACCATTAATGGATATGGTAGAGATAGACGTATTGAAAAGTGACAGACTAGCCGAGATTGTGGTGAAAGAGAATGGAGCATGGCTTGAAGTCTTTGACTTGTGAGGAGAAAAAACAAAAAATGGAAGAAATAGCGGAACGTATTAGGATATGCAAAAAATGTAGGCTCTATGAATTTAGAACAAATCCTGTGCCGGGTGAAGGAGATCCCTGTACAGACATTGTTTTTGTGGGTGAAGCTCCTGGAAGAAACGAAGACCTGCAGGGCAGACCGTTTGTAGGTGCTGCTGGAAAACTGCTGACTAAGTTGCTTGAAAGCAATGGAATGTTTAGAGAAAAGGTGTTTATAACTAATATCGTGAAATGCAGGCCTCCGCAGAACAGGGATCCTCGGGATGACGAGGTTAGAGCCTGTTTTGGGTATTTAGTAGAGCAACTCAATGTTATTCGTCCCAAAATAATAGTAATGCTTGGCCGCCATAGTGCAAGGCATCTTTTGAGGTATTTTGGCATAAGGGTTGATTCTATAATGTCTATTAGAGGAAGAGTGTTTAGGGCTAACTCGAGGTGGGGTGAGGTCATACTCTTTCCTACGCTTCATCCAGCAGCTGCATTGTATAATCCGAAACTTAGAGACATATTGGAAAAAGATTTCAAGGAAATTTCAAGGCTCGCTAAGCTCGGAGATACCAAGATAGGCTTGGACAGATTTTTTACATAGTCTCTCGGAACTATAGAGAAAGATTTTATACCTTTCTCCAAGTAACCTTTAATTATGGAAAAAATAACACATGTGTATAATAAAAACCCTATAAAGCTGGAAAAGAACATCACGCTAAATATTGTTCTTGAAACAATATTTAAGGAGGAAGTAAGTCATATACCATTATTTTCGCGCGATAAGATGACTGGAATTTTATCGGAAAAAGACATACTTTTCAAACTAGGATCTGCGCGTACTTGGAATGTCGACATTTCCAGTCTACATGCATCGTCCTTCGCAAACCTACCAGTTATATCGATAAATCCTGAAGCTAGCCTCGAGGAAGCGGTAAAGAAGATGCTTGATAATGAGATAGGATTTTTGTCCGTAGAGGATAATGAGGGAAGATTTCTGGGAATATTGACCAAAGAGGACATTATGAAGTACTTGAGAAAGCGTTTCGTGGACATAAAGGTCGGTGAAATAATGACCAGTACTGTAATATCACTAAGTCTCGACGAGTGTGTCCTTAGAGCAAGAGATATAATTATGAGGTACAAATACAGTGTCCTACCCGTCATAGATAATGGGAAGCTTGTGGGTATAGTGGATGATATATCGCTTCTACGCTATCTTGCAAGTATATATGAAAAAGTGGAATGGAGGTACAGAGAACATAAGACACGATTAACGATAGTTTCGGACGTTTATAGGAGAGAATATGCAACATTAAATGTAAACGAATCGGTGACCGAAGCTATCGAGATCCTTTCACGCGGAGAAAAGGCTGTTCTTATAACAGAGAATAATACGCTTAAAGGTATTATAACAAAAACCGACATACTTGTACTGTATATTAGTGAGATGAAAGAATCTTCATAGACGGTTTCACAAACACTAATGAAGAGTTGATAAAATGAGCCGCGTAGTATCACCCGCGGAAATAGCTAAAAATAGAGCTAAAAAGATTAAACGTGCAATCGAGTTGCTAGACTCTCTTAGAGCTCGACAAATATATAACGCTACAGAAGTTCTCAAAATATTTACTGAGCTGGGATATGAGGGTGAAATTTGGGAAAAGACAAAAGACATTGTTTACGATATAGCCGTGCTACCAACCAAACATGAGGATTACCCTAAACTAAAATCATATGATAACATAGCGTCGAAGCTTCTTCTATTCTCCTTTATCGGACTAATAGTTTCCACGGTTATGACTTTTATGAACTATGAACCATACTTGACCTTTATAATCATAACCATAACATTGATAACAGTCAACATCTCATACCTACTTAAGCTCTACATATCATCAAAACTGAGAAGGATCTATTCTCAGGCCGATATAGAGAAATACGATGAAGATTTCAAGAAAGCAATAAACTTGCTAATTGCAAGACTTCGAGGAGAACTCAAAAAGGCTAAAATACCCGTAGAAAATGTTGAACTAAAACTCTATTTTGACGACTATACAGGCATCAAAATATTAAGGACCAAGAAGAAGCTATACTTTGCCACTCTAAAGTGAACCTCTTTTTCTTATACACTCAATACATACCAGGGCAGCTCCCTCTTCAATACTACATTCTTCACAAACAAGACGTCCACAATACTTACAATATCCTATGGAAAGTCGTTTTCCACAAATCTGACATAGAGACTCTTCACATGCTACACATATCTTTTTCTCAAAATTATAATGTTTCTCACATACTTTTCTGCCACATTTTTTACATACAAACAGTTTTGGTGAAGGCTTAAGACAGATTTCACATTTTTCCATAACTAGCACTAGGTATCTTTGTGTTAATATTTAAAAATCGTTCTTGTTTTTATAATCAAGGTGTTGATTATTGCCTAAACGTGCAGAGACACTAGATAAGAAACTCTTATATCTCTTCTATGTTTATGGGAAAGCACTCTCAAAAAAGAGAGTACACGAGTTGGTATACTTACTGCAGGAAAAATATGGTGTAAAGCTGGGTTTCAAGTTCTATGGAAATCCTCCGCTTTCAATGGATCTCGACGAAAGACTTTCATCACTAGTAGAAAAGGGCTATCTCAAAGTCTTATATGTCGTGGGAGAAAACTATCTTACTCTATATAAGCCATACTATAAATTGACCGAAAAAGGAGAAAAAATAGCCGAAAAAAAGGATTTCGCTAAAACAGATATGAAAAAGATAAATCAACTCGTCGAAGACGTAAAACAGAAGAAGGTTTCTGGAATAGTGAGCAAGACATAACAGCCGTTTTTCTGTCTTCTGTAATCTTATTTGAAAAATAAAGATAATAGTCTGCTGAGACTCCATATCATAGGTTCATTATGTCAGGTTTTCAGCCTAATGACGAGGAAATAGAAGTTGTGGAAGTTGGAGAAGGAGATATAGCTCTATTATTAGCTGCTCTTAGAAAACTCAATAATGGAGTATACGCACTTAAGGTTACTATAGATTTTTTAAACACTAGAGTCAATAACTTGCAGGAATCCATAGCATCTCTCGAGAAAGAGTTACAGACGCACTTAAGCGCATTACAGGAAGAAAGGAAAAAATTGAGTGATGAGACACAAAATTTTTTGTCACGGCTGCAGGAGACTCATGATGAATTATCGAAGCACCTTAGGTTATCATTGGACCTTTTTCTGGAAAAAATGGATGAGAGGCTTAAGAAGCTTCAAGAAGCTATCGATGATTTATACGCCGACATTGCATCACTTAGGTCTCAGATGAAAGAGGTGGAATATATTGCCACAGATTCAGCTAACGCTGTAAAGTCCGAGACATCTGTTCTCAGAAGTAAATTCTCTGAAGTAGAGGTTGTTTTAAGCGAACTTTCCTCACGCCTAACAAGATTGGAAGAAAATCTTCTTGCAACAAACAGGGAAAACCAACTAATGTTTGCAGAAATACTTACAAGGATAAAAGCCATTGAAAAAGCTGTAAAAAGTCGAGAAAACATAACTTAACTATAGAAGTCCATGACTATGTATTTTTAACAATTTAATTCTTATATTACGACTTAAAACATATATTGGGAAAAGTTTATGGCGTTTTTCAGAAAAAAGAAGGAAGAAGAGCTCACCCTTGAAGATCTTCTCGAAGAATTCCGCTCTAGAACATCAAGTTTAGAGAAACAGATAAGTACATTACCAGAAACGATGCGAGAAAGTATACGAACTCAGTTAAACACTTTGCAAGCACAGTTGGCCGCTCTGATAGAAGAACAAAAAGATACTCTAGCCGATCTAGTTGAGTTATTAAACAGGCAAGTATCGAGCATAGATGCTAGCCGAGCAGAATTTTCGTCAGCAGTGAACTTGTTACAAGAACAGATAAAAAGACTAGAGGATGCACGGCAGAAACTCGAAGGAGGAATCAACAATCTTTCAGCCGTTCAGGAAACTCTTGACATGCTTAAGGAATCGCTTAACAATGTAGCGATGGTTATAGACAATTTGGAAAAAACAATTACTGCTGTAGATGAAAGAGATGCTAATAGGACAAGAACGTTTAATGAAATGATTGAAAAGTTTAAAGAGTCAATGGACTCTTCGATTCAACGACTATCAGAGATTTACCAACACATGAATTCGGTGATAGAAAAGTACGTGGCACTCATAGATGAATATTCACAGCTCTCGGCAAAAGCGGAACTTCTCAGCGAACAACTTAAAGAGATTGAAGAAAAGAGGGAAGAGCTAAAGAATAGAGAGGAACTTATCAACGAAAAAGAAAAAGAAGTTATAGAAAGAGAAAAAGGTTTCATAGAGTTATCCAACAAAATATCTGGACTTCTCGAGGAAGGTATAGGAAAGCTTTTAGAAAATATAGATGTCAACAAGGAAGTTGTAGAGGAATTGAGACAACGTACTGACGAATTGACAAAATACATGCAATATCTTCAGCAAAAAGAGGCTGAACTGAATGAGAAAGCATTAGAGTTAGGAAGAAAGGAAAATGATCTTAAAGCCTTTCAGGATAACATTGCGAAAGAAAGCGAAGAACTTAGAAAATTAAGAATCGAACTTACAGAAAAGGAGAAAAGTCTTAAGGAGTTGGAAGAAAAGCTAAAACAATGGGAAGAAGATTTACGTAATAGAGAGCGAGCCTATGCAGAAAAAATGGAGAAGCTCGCATCATTTGAAAGAGAACTTTCAACTAAGGAGCAAAAGGTCACCGCTCTTTTGTCAAAACTTGAGGAAATAAGAAAACAGATAGAAGAGAAAGAAGAATATCTCTCAAACTTGGAAAAAGAAATTAAAGAAAAAGAGCGTCTTATTAGAGA
>CAZJJA010000091.1:0-4955 GCA_964546235.1 uncultured Thermofilaceae archaeon
GTATCGTTCCAGACAAGAACTACTTGTCACCTTTAATGGTATCTTTGGGTGAACTAGGTCTAGACTATGAAGAGGCCTCTGTAGCTACTTTCGCTCTCTCGTCAACTAATAGGGCAGCGATTGTAGGAAGTAGTGCTGTTAGAAACGTGCTTGCACTATTTGGAGTTAACGTGCAGTTTATTAAAAAATATTCGGATTTTTTTAGTTTCAATTTAAATAGTAAAAAGGGTGATATGTATGACTGAAACAAGTATAATATCCCTCCAGCTGGAGGACATAATTAAAAAGAGGAAAAAAACAAGAGCCGTCTCATCGTTGGCGATCGGAGTAGCAGTATACCTCTTCATAATAGTGATGGTAATGTTAATGTCGGCCTTCCTGCCGCTTCTAACCATAACCTATGTGTTGATAATTGGTGCGTTGGCGGGAGCCGCGACGGGTATTGCGTTCTACTTAGTCGAATCCTACCCTGAACTTAAGTCGGATTTCGAAGTTGAAGCCCAACTTCTCAATGGATCAAAAAGTCTCAGCGGAGTGGATGCGGCTCTCGTCAACGAAATAGCCAGAAGAGGTGTTATTAACATAAAAGAGTTCTCGCAGAGGACAGGAATAGACAAGTTTACGATAATAGCAAGGCTCAACATGCTTGAAAGAGCGGGAATAATAAAGATAAAGAATGTAATTCCTCTTGAATAAAAAACCTATATTATTTTTTTCATATACTTCTCGTTTACCTCAAAATTGCCCAAGCCAGGAACATCCTCGACTCTTCTAACACCTCTCTCTATAGAGGCTCCGCCAGAAAACACCTCCTCAGCCTGCAACAGGTCAGCATCGAGATCATAAACCACTATGTTTCTCACAGCCTGGGCTACATGAACGCCAGCGGTAATACCTAGACGAGATTCACCCATACAGCCTATCATGTTCTTAATCCCAGCAGCCTCCGATATCGCCGCGATCCTTAGAGCACCAAGTATGCCTCGGCTCTTCATCAACTTGATGTTAATAATGTCTGCAGCATCCATCTCTGCAACCCTCAATGCATCGCTGGGAGTCTTCACAGATTCGTCTGCAGCAATGGGCACAGGGCTCTCACGCCTAACCTCCCTCATCCCTTCGAGATCGTCCCATCTAACAGGCTGTTCGACAAGCTCGACGTCATAGCTCGTTATCCTGTCTATAACCCATTTTGCCTCCTCGACGCTCCACCCTTGGTTGGCGTCAACCCTTATCTTGATACCCTCTCCTACCGCATCTCTAACAGCTCTCACCCTCTCAACGTCCTTCTCGGGCTCAAGCCCTAGCTTAAGCTTTAAAGCCCTAAATCCCTCCTCGACATATTTTACAGCCCTCTTGGCCTGTTCCTCGGGCTCCATGATACCAATAGTTATATCTGTCTCCACGCTCTCTCTATATCCTCCGATAACCCTCCACAGAGGCTTACCAAGATTCTTGGCATATAGATCTAACAACGCCATGTCAAGCGCAGCCTTGGCAGATGGAGCACCCTCAAAAGAACCCAAAAACTCGTATATCCTCTCAACACTAGTATAGTCTATATCAATGCCTCCAACAAATTTCGTTAAAGTGTCGATCACATCCTCAATGGTCTCGTTCAAAACCTTCTTAGAAGAACTAGCTTCACCCCAGCCAGCGATACCATCCTCGCCGACAAGTCTTACAACAATATTCCTGCTAACAGTAGAAGTCCCTAGTGCGATCCTAAAGGGCTCCTTTAAAGGAATCTCCAGTAACCAAGCCTCTAACCTAAGTTTTGACATACAGCAATATACTGTGTGAGTGAAATATAGGTTAATTGTCAGATTCTGTAAATTTTCCTGCGTCCGATTAATAAGGTAAACCTATATAAAGTAGACATTATATACTAAAACACGTATGAGTAATTATGTAACTATCTCTGCAAAAGTTCCTCGACGTTTAAAGGAGCTTATGGATAAGTATGGTATAAAACCTGGACCCGTGATCCGAGAAGCCCTTGAGAGAGAAGTGAGAAAGGCTGTCTTAAATGAGCTGGAGAAAAAGGCAAAGAAGCTTAGTAAGAAGCTCCCTCCCATTTCTGACGAAGATATAGCGAAAATTATAAGAGAATATAGGGATAGATAATGTATCTATTCGACGCCAGCTCTATTGTCAACATTATAAAAAGAGGGTTGACGAGGCCGTTGTCAGATGGTGCTACTTTAGATTTGGCTCTCTATGAATGCATAACAGCTTTATGGAAAGAACATTTGCTGTTGGGTGTTTTGAGCAAGGAGCTTGTTCAAGAATTTGTTGAGCTAGTCTCAGATATATTCAAGGTTATACCTACGTATTCCATAGATGGACGAGAAGATAGTGTATTTGATTTAGCCGTAAGGGAAAGAATAACACCCTATGATGCTTCATATCTAATTGTTGCTATAGAAAATGGACATGTTTTAGTCACAGATGACAGGAAATTATTGGAGGTTGCATTGAAATATATACGTGCAATTACTACAAGTCAATTCTTAAGTAGATATCATAAAAAGTAGTTTTTGAGAAAAAGTTTTAGTAATATTTGTTGCACTTAGGACAATACCATCGGTTGTACTGTGCTACATAGACTAACGGTGTCCCGCAAACTGGGCATCTCGGTGTTTCTCCAGACTGTGTAGGCTGAGCTGGCTGAGTTTGTGCAGGTGGAGGCTGAGTGTAGGGTTGAGGATATGTTTGTTGTGGCGCATAGGATGTGGGTGTTTCTACGCCATAGTATTGTTTGATGTGTGGGCGCCAAAGAAGATATACTGTATATGCCTCTATTGCGAGAGAGATTAATGACATAATTCCACCTGTAAAGAGACTTAGTAGTGACAAGAGAGCTCCTAATGCAGCTAAACCAAGGGCAATCCAGTATGCTAAAGGTACACGATAGTTATTAAAATAATATCCTACCCCAAAAGATATTAAAGCTCCTATTATTCCACCCACTATAGCGCCGCCTCCTCCAAGCCCCCATGCTGCAAGCCTTGCAGCTGTTATAAATCCACTTATTAATGATAAAACTGCTCCAATATAGTAAAGCCATACAACAGTCTTTACCTCCTGTGGGTGATACGGGTGTGGGAATATATTTTGTGTTGCGACGGACATGGCTTTTCAGGAAACTTTTCCTACGAAAAATAAATGTAGTAGCTTTTACTGTTTGGGTTAATTCGACAAGGTATATGTGATTGGCTACAAGCGTAATTCGTATGTAGGTGACGGTCCTAGTTGGCGACGGTCAAATTATATGTTAAGTGCATATTATTCCCTGTGAATATGTTGTATTTGCTGTATAGAAGTCTCGCAGATAGCATCGAGCAAGTTGGGCTGAGAAATTCAAATGCCGACTATGTTAGGAGTTTACTTGCTCGCATCTCTGCGAGATTTTCCGAGTTCGACATTGGGCTGAAAATTGCTAGGGATATTTCTTCGTCTGCCCTGCGTGTTTACACGCTTGCCTATATTTTGGGTTTTGACAAGAGGATTTTTAACGAATTTTATGGCATAGTTTTGGATGAAGCGAGAAGACTTGGCGTTGATTCTCGATTGTTTGTTCTTTCCGGGCTTGTCGAAGCTTGTTGCAGGCTTGGGGTTAGTTGTGAGGAACTGATCAGGGAAGGTTATGGGCTTGTGGATTCGTCGAGCTGGGAGGGTATTTTGAGGTTCTCTCTGGGGCTGGCTAGGTGTGGCTGTGTTGACGATGCATTAGATCTTGTTTTGAATAATATTAGGGGTAGTGAGAGACTTGCTTTTTCCCTAGCAGAACTGTCGAAGGATATGGAGGAACCGAGGAAGGATTTCTTAGCTATGGCTTACGGCTATATTGGAAAGGTTTGTGATATAGGAAAGAGGCTTATGTTTCTCTCCAGGCTTTTGAGGCTTGAGAGGAGGATTGACGCTGGCATGGCTGCGGTTAGAGTTGAGGGATTGCTTGAAGGACTGGAGAAGCTTCCCCCTCTAAAGAGAGAATACGTTTCTCTCTTTGTGCTCAAGAATATTTTTGAGAGCGGATTTGGTAAGCTTGCCTTCGATAGAGTTGAAGACGTCCTAGACCTGGGGGGCGCGGAGTATTATCCCTGGGACATGGTTGAGCTAATGGGGCACGTTGCATATTACTACCGGGGACTGGAATATGTTATCGAGTCTTCCAGGTTTCTTGACCAGGATGTTAGGTTTGTTTTGCTAGCCTCTGTGGTAGATGTTGCTTTGGAGCGGTTTTCGAAGCTAAACTTTATTGGTTAAAGGGCGATTGTATCTTTTGACACGTCATGTCTGTTGATGAGCGAGTCAAAATCATACTTGAAGAGCTATATTCAAGGGGGAGCAAGCCTAGGAAAAAGATCGACCTTAGGGTCTTGGCGTTACTCTCGCTGGCTTTGTCGATAGCAGGGCTTGCAATAATTGTCGCTCTCGGGCAGACCGCCTCTGCACCTCTAGCCCAGATTTCCGACGTTTACGGCAACTTTCTCATGAACTATGCCACGGTAAGGCTTCAAGGCAAGGTCGTGTCAATGCCATATGTCGACAACTCTACTGGCAGGCTTACTATTAGGTTTGAAATAAATGATGGGACAGGCTCTATACTCCTATATATTTACCAGCCCGTGAGCATTACTGTACTCAAGCAGGGCAAGATTCCGCTACCTGGCGACTTTGTAGAGACAGAGGCGCAAATAAGGGTTAGAGAGACTTTTACATACGGTATCATCCAGGCTGCCGACGTGTTCCATATCTCGAAGATAGAGGGTGAGCCTCTAACTGTAAGTAAGCTTTCATCGTCAATGGCGGAGACTCTCGTGAAGGTTGAGGGTATTCTTAAGAGTAGCAGGGTTGTTGGAAGCGGCATTCTGCTCTACATAGACACTGGAGAAGACACCGTCGACGTACTTGTACCCAACTTTATACAGTTTATAGACCCTCAAAAATAC
>CAZJJA010000092.1:0-4938 GCA_964546235.1 uncultured Thermofilaceae archaeon
AAAGTTATACTACTAATTTTTAGTAGCATATATACTTAAATTGTATTGAAATAATTTATAAGATAGAAATGGTGCCCTGCAATGGCTGATAACACTCAAAACATAATTGAGATAAAAAACCTTTCTGTCCAATACCGAGCTGGCAAAAAGAGGATAAAAGCTGTCAATAATGTTTCTCTCGAAATTCACAGAGGAGAAATAATGGGGATAGTCGGCGAGTCAGGTAGCGGAAAATCCACACTAGCCCTAGCAATAATGAGAATACTCCCAAAAAACGCCGACATCGTTAACGGAAGCATACTCTTCAACGGCATAGACATGGTTAAGGCGGACGATGAAACATTACGAGAAATTCTCTGGAAGAGAATCTCCATAATACCCCAAGCTGCTCTAAACGCACTAAACCCTATACTCAAGATAAAAGACCACTTCCTCGAGACGGCTAAGGCTCACGGGATAGAAGACGAAAAATGGACACTAGAACGAGCTTCTAAGCTTATGAAACTACTTAACCTTGAGCCTGAAAGGGTGCTCAACAGCTATCCCCACGAACTTAGCGGTGGAATGAAACAGAGGGTACTTATCGCACTCGCAATGCTCTTAGAACCAGAGGTTCTAATACTCGACGAGCCAACAACAGCCTTAGACGTATTGACCCAACGCTTCATACTCGACCTCCTCAAGGAGCTACACGAGAAAACCAACATCACTATGATCTTCATAACCCATGATATAGCGGTCATCGCCGACCTCGCCGACAGGGTAGCCGTCATGTATGCTGGTAAGATAATGGAGGTTGGTGACGTCTTCACAGTCTTCAAGGAGCCCTTCCATCCATACTCTGTAGCGTTGATGAAAAGCATCCCGAGCCTAGTTGGAGATATAAATGAGATGAAATCAATACCCGGAACCTTACCCGACCTTTCTAACCCGCCCCCAGGCTGCCTGTTCGCGCCTAGGTGTACGAAAGCAATGGATATTTGCAGGGAGAAAGAACCACCTTATCTAGAGATAAAGAAACACCACTTTGTTTCATGCTGGTTATATTCTCGGGGTGAGAAAAGGTGAATGGTGAACCGTTAGTAAGGGTTGAGAATTTAAAAGTATATTTCCCTGTGAGAAAGGGTGTTTTCGGAAAAGTCCAATATGTAAAGGCTGTAGACGGTGTAGACCTCGATATAGGAAAGGGTCAGATCGTCACGCTGATAGGAGAGTCTGGCTGCGGAAAAACAACACTGGGAAAAACGATTGCAGGCCTGATTAAGCCGACGAGCGGAAAAATACTGTTTGATGGCAACGACATCTCAAAGATGAAAAAAGACGAGTACCTACACTACAGGAAGAATGTCCAGATAATACATCAAGATCCGTACTCCTCCCTCAATCCCACTAAGACCGTATTCTACACGATCTCAGTCTTCCTGAAAAGATGGGGAATAGCCCATACGAGAAGCCAGCTCATCGACAAAGTCTCAGAGCTTTTAGAAACAGTCGGTTTGCATCCGGCAGAAGATTTTCTCTTTAAGTACCCACACCAACTCAGCGGTGGGCAGCGACAAAGGGTAGTAATAGCCAGGGCTATCAGTCTAAACCCCAAGCTTATAGTTGCAGACGAGCCGATAACAATGATAGATGTATCGCTTCGAATAGGCATACTGGACCTGCTCCTCGATCTGCAGAAAAAGTTTGGCTCGTCGTACCTGTTCATAACACACGACTTTGGCGCTGCAAGATACTTTACGGCAAAAGGAGGCGGACTTATAGCGGTCATGTATCTTGGCAATATTGTCGAGATAGGTCCTGCTGAGAAGGTTATCCAAAACCCTCTTCATCCGTACACGAAGGTATTATTGTCAGCGGTCCCTGTACCAGACCCGGAGGTTTCAAGGAAAAAGAAGCCTATTAAACTCAAGAGCCTTGATATTCCGAGTCCGATCAATCCGCCTTCTGGATGTAAGTTTCACACAAGGTGTCCTTACTCGCTGGATAGATGTAGTAAGGATGTGCCAAAGCTTGTCGAGGTCGAGAAGAACCATTGGGTTGCTTGCTGGCTTTATAAAGGTGGCTAATATTTGCATCCTAAACTGTATAGGACTCTCTTAAGCATAGCCTTTACCTTTCTTGTTTTAGATATTTTTTCTTTTATGTTCACGAAGCCCGGTTCTGCATCATTCGTCTCTGCTGTTATCGGCGCTCTGTTGCTTGTCCTATTTATAGTTTTGATTTCTGCCGATTTCTATTTTCAGAACAGGAAACACGCCTCAAGGGAAACAAATGCGACTATTGTTGAAATGTATTAACAAATCATTTTTTAAACTTACTACAAAACTTTATATAATATTACTACACATAGATACATGATAAGGGTGGAAACATGAAAAAGGCCCTACCGGCATTAGTTCTCGCCGTTTTAATGATAATATCAGTCATAGCACCACTCGCACTATCCGCTCCAAAAGAAGTCGTTCTCTATACACACGGCTGGTGGCAGCCCCCACCAGCACGCAGGTATAATCCCTTCGCACCCAAGAGCATCAAGATAACAGGACTGATCTACGAACGTCTCGCATACTGGGACAAGATGAAGAATGAATACCTGCCAGAGCTTGCGTTAAAGTGGGATGTAGACAAGGCTAACAACAAGATCGTAGTACACCTTAGAGACAACGTCTACTGGCATAACGGCAAGAAGTTCACAGCAAAGGACGTATGGACAACATTCATGATCTACAAGGCCCAGAACAGAGGAGTCTGGAACTATATCGACGATATAAAGGTAGTAGACGACCTAACCGTAGAATTCCACGTAAAGAAATGGGCTTATCTCATCTTACACTACCTGCTCTTCCAGGATGGAGAAATCGTAGCTCCCTACCACATCTATGGAAAGTGGGCAGACCAGATAGCTAAGGCCAGCCCAGACCAGTACGAAAGCATATTGAAAGACCTCATCGACTTTGAGCCAGATACAATTGTAGGAACGGGACCATTCAAGTTCGTCAAGATAACATCAAGCGAGGTCGTTCTCGAGAAATTTGACAAGTATTGGAACGCTGACAAGGTCAAGGTAGACAAGATCGAGATGCCATATATCACAAGCAACGAAGTAGGATGGGACTACTACAGGTCTGGCAAGCTAGACTATGACTGTTTCATGATGCCACCAAACGTCGAGCAGGAGCTAAGAACGAAGAGCTTTGCAGGAATAGTAAAGATCTACGACCTCTCGGGATTCGCGCTAGTATTCAACTTCGACAACAAGTGGCTCCAGAAGGTCGAGGTCAGGAAGGCAATAGCTTACGCCCTTGACAGACAGAAGATAGCAGACTCTGCAGGAAAAGGATTCTTTGACCCGGTAGACTACCCAACAGGACTACTAAAGTTAGCTGAAAAAGACTGGATAGGAGACCTCATAAGCCAGGGCAAACTAGAGAAATACGAACACAACCTAGACAAGGCCAAACAGCTACTTGAGAGTGCAGGATTCACATACAAGGACGGCAAATGGTACACGCCGGACGGAGAACCATTCAAGCTAGTATTCATTGCACCTGGAGGCTGGACAGACTGGGTTGCAGCAGCACAGGAAATAGCTGACGAGCTAAACAGTTTCGGAATCGAGGTTGAGCTAAGGACACCCGAGTCCCCAAGCTACTGGAGCGACCAGTGGTACCTCGGTGGACACTACGACCTGGCAATCGACTTCTTCGGAGCATGGATGATCTATCCATGGAGAGCATTTGAGAGAATGTTCATAGAGGTCAACAATAGACCGAGAACACAGGTCCAGGGACAGAACTTCCCGAAGACCTACAAGGTTGACGGCGAAGAAATAAATGTAGACGAGCTTGTAGATGTCCTTGCAACAAGCTTTGATGTAAACGAGCAGAAAGATGCTGCTAAGAAGCTAGCTCTAGCTGCTAACCAGTATCTACCAGAATTCCCAATAGCTGAGAAGCAGCTAGTACTCTTCTACAACAAAGAACACTTCAACTGGCCAAGCACAGATAACTATTACAACCTATGGCAGAACGCCGCTGGAGGACACTTAGAAGCACTAGCATACATGATCAAGCACGGATATGTACAGCCTAACCCCAAGTATTGGGGCGAGGAAGAAAAACCAACACAGCCAACGCAGCCCACTCAGCCAACCCAGCCTACACAGCCTACCAAGCCTGAGGAGAAGCCAGCTCCAGACTATACAATGTACATTGTAGCATTAGTTGTAATCGTGGTCATCATAGCAGCCGTTTGGTTCTTCCTCAAAAAGAAGAAAAAATAGAAATTTTTCTTTTTTCCATTTTTATCTGTTTTATTCTATTTTTATTTGTAATTATATCATAAATTTCCTCTAATAATAGTAATTTTTATAAGTAAGATCCCTATTATTTAATATGGGTTTTAGAGGCAAAGGTGATCTCGGCCGTGAACTGGTTTGCGAAAAGAGCAATATTAGCGCTCATAACGATCCTTGTAGCAGCATCACTAACTTTCTTCGTGGTACGAAGCATGCCGGGTGATCCCGTCGATGCATTGACACAAGAGTTCATGAGACAGTATTACATGAACTATGACGAGGCCCGATCTTTGGCTGAAAGCGTTGTTCCGTATCTGCCCAAGGGCACAATACTCGAACAATACATACAATATATGAAAAACTTCCTTACAGGGAACCTTGGAGTCTCAATATCATATAGCACAGGCACCCCTGTACTCGAACTGCTCGCCAGTAGGATCCCTTGGACAGTCCTTGTAGTTGCAACGTCCCTAATCATAAGCTTTCTCATAGGAATAGCTATAGGAATGGTTATGGCTTACAAACACGGAGGAAAGCTGGACAGTGCGCTAGCTGTACTCTTCTCCATAACAAGGAGTCTTCCAGAGTATCTTGTGGCAATCTTCAAGCTTTCTGTATTCGCGTTCCAGCTCAGCTGG
>CAZJJA010000093.1:0-4933 GCA_964546235.1 uncultured Thermofilaceae archaeon
TATGTCTGAGGTTGCTAGGGCCGAGTTAGAGGGAAGGTTGCTAAGTTTGAGAGAAGTTGAAGAATCGCCTGAAGCTGTGGTCGAGGAATTACAGAGAATTAAGGGTGTTGGGCCTTGGACTGCCGAGCTTGCTGTAGCCATGGTGTCAGAGAGCTTTAGAGTGGGGCCGGCCTCTGACCTGACTGTTAGGAGAGGTATTTCGAGGATTCTAGGCATTGACCCTGAGGGGAAGAAGGTTAGGAAAGCGCTTAAAGATTTGAGAGAGTATGCTGGGCTATTGATGTACTTAGCTAGCTTAGACTACGAATTGGAAAAGATGGGAATGCGTGTTTGAGGCGTTTTGTAAGCTGTGGTAAGGCTTGTGGGTTTACGTAAACATTTTAAATTCACTAAGGAAGTTGAGGATAAGTTAATGTTGAATATCATATATAGGGCTAGTTTAAGTTTCTGAAGATTTTTTGTGTTAGTGCTCTCACTTAGGCTGAAAGCACTAGTTTTATATTGAACTAGTTTGGTATAGAACTTGTATGTTAAATGATGTAGAGTTCGAAATACTTTACACGGTTTTAATCAATCCTAGCATTAATGTTAACGGACTTTATAGAAGGCTCAAAGGAAAGATCTCCAAGGCCAAACTTATAAAGTTGACTAGGAAGCTCGTCAAAGCCGGATTACTCCGTGCAGTCCCTGACGAGCGTCACAAACAAAGGATTCTCCTATTTGTTGATGATAAGCTTAGAAAGGCAGCTGAATCTATCCTTTCCGCAGCGCTTTCAAGAGGAGGTGATGTTCTTGGGACAGCCGAGAACCTCATTCAAGGGTATCTTGAAATCGTTGGAGAACTCTATGATCCCTTCGAGCAGTGGTTTTTGAAGAGGCTTATATTGAAGATTTTGGAGGATGTTCTCCCCTGAGGGTTTGAAGAGGTAAAAGTGATGGCTGGAGTAGTTGATGCTTTAAAATGCGTTGTCCGGGTATCTAGGCCTAGGGGCTGGCTGGCTTATTTCTGGATGAGTGTCATAGGTTTTTTAGGCGGCGTTTTCCAAGACGCGTTTTCCACTTGCATCTTTTTATACGGTATGGTGTCGTACTTGGCGTCTATCTTTGCTGTGAACAACCTCTTCGACGTGCTTGGAGATTCGCTTAACCCTAGGAAGAAGAACCCGCTGAACGAGGGCTGTCCCGTCTGGAGTGTGTGGGTGGTGCTTTTGAACCAGGCTCTGTTTCTCGTCTTTCTCGCATATTTTGGAGACTTGGGTGTTTTCGCGGTATATGTTGCTGGGCTGGTTCTTGGTTTGTTTTATAGTGCTCCGCCGTTGAGGTTTAAGGGAAACCGGGACTTGACGTGTTGTCTCACATGTTGTACTTTGGAGCAATTCCTTACTTGTTTGGATTCTTCTTAGCTGGCGGGAAGCTGGATTTCAACTCCCTAGTAGTTTTAGCAACGTTTATGGCCTACTCGGCATTCCTCCAGCTCAGAAACCTCTGGGAAGACTCCCTCTACGATGAAATAACTGGTGATCGCACACTTTTTGTTTTGTTTCCTAAGCTTTCTACAGCATTGCTTGTCATAAGTGGAGCATTGTCGGGTGTTTTTGCTACTTTTGTGATTGGTGACGTTTTGGTGGCCTTGATCTCGCTGGCTGTTTCGGTTACCATAGGTCTTTGGCTGGGATGGGAGAGGATGGTTGATTCCTTAGTTGTTTTACTCATGACTGCGGGTGTGGTGCTATGAAGGTCTTGATGATTACAGAATGGTCTCCATGTGGATATGGCGGTGTGGCCTCCCAAGTGAGCCTCCTATCTAACTGGCTCATGGATAAGGGATTTGAAGTCACTATTGCCTATAAGCAGGGCACCTGCCAATCCGATAGAAGATTTGTTAAAGTGGGCGGGATCATTCCGCTCGAGGTTCACGTTGTCCCACCCGTCTTCTGGCGAGTGAAAGCAATAATCGAGGAGGTTAGTCCTGATGTCGTCCACGTGCACCACTCATTTACGCCTTTCTCGGTCTTGGCGGTTAGGGCCTGCAACAAGCTCGGCCTACCATGCGTCCTGACAAACCACTCCCTCCCTCCTATCGGGGATCCCTCTAGCTGGACTCGATATCTACAATTGAACCCCTACAGAGTGCTCTTGAAGCCGACGATCGTGACCGCTGTTAGCAAGTCTGCAGGCGAGTTTATCAAGAGGTTTCTGGGGGGCAATGTTAGGCTTAGGATAATCCCGAATGCCGTGGACCCCAAGAGGTTTAAGCCCGGAGGCTTTACGAGGAAAAACTATATTTTATATGTGGGCCGCCTTGTCCGAAGGAAGGGGGTTCACGTACTCATCGATGCATTTAGGATCCTTAGGAGTCGCGGGATAGATGCTAGGCTCTTAATAGCTGGTCAGGGATATCTGGAAAAATTCCTGAAGATCAAGGCTTCAAGGATTGAAGGTGTGAGATTCCTCGGCGAAATCAGCGAAGACGAGAAAGCCGAGCTATTCTCTAAGGCCTATGTCAGTGTTTTGCCGAGCCTTGTTGGTGAAAGTTTCGGTGTTGTTATATTAGAATCATTCGCCTCCGGGACCCCTGTGGTGGCTTCACGCGTGGGCGGCATCCCAGAGGTTGTAGAAGACAGAAAGAACGGCCTGCTCGTAAATCCAGGAGACGTGATAGGGCTCGCAGACAGCCTAGAGGCTTTATTTATTGATAAGAAACTTTGGCTTAAGCTTTCAGAAAATTCTTTAAAAACATGTTTGGAAAAATTCTCAATTGAAAGAGTTGGCACCCTATACGAGAAAGTTTATGAAGAAGCTTTAATCGCCGCTAGTATCGAAAGATTAGTTAAAACTAGTGTTAGCTGGAGAATTTTGGCCTAGTATTTCGCCAAAAGCCGAGAGTAAAAAAAGACCTAGTTTTTTTCCCAACCATAGAGTTTTCTCTAATTTTGTCGAAGTGTTTGTCCTTAACTGCTTTTGTTTGTCTTTTCTCCGAAATGTTGGCTGGATAATTTTTGCTTTTTTAAGTTTTTCTATTAGTTTTTTTCAGTCTTTTTATGGCTAATCTTAACCTAAATTTTTATTTTTTATAATTTTTTCTATTATTTTTTGGTATATATATAATTTTTATATCAGAATTGCATAAATAAAAGTAATGAGAAAAACAATAATATTATCGATACTGCTCCTAATAACGCTATTCCTAGCTACTCTCCCGATAACAGCGTATCCACAAGGTGAAGAAGCTTTCGTTACATGGATGATCGGAACTAGAAAGAATCTGAAGGACGTACGAATATACTCTGAGGGAATATCTTTTGAAACGGGCTGGAGTCGCGGCTATGAAGCAATAATGTATATAGCTTTGTTCCTCGAGGAACCGTACGACAAAGTTATAGACCACATTGACACCAACGGATTGCTAAGTCAAGTCTACTTTACTGGCAGATACACCGTCGTAACAATTAATTCGTATCCCGGACAAAAAAATGTCTATATAAGACCAATAGGCTCAGCCTATTTCAAGGCCAAAGAGATACAGGTAGAAAGCCGATACGATATTAAGACAAAAACAACCATGCAAGGTTCAGGCAGCGAGCGCCACATAGCTTTCAGCTACAACTATGACTCATTCCTAAGCGAGTTTGGGCCAAACATATCCTACATCTACGTCTCAGTAAGCTGGAGAGGAGAATGCAGCCTCAAAGGACTCTACTCTCCTTCTGGAAGAGACCTCACAACAAACCCTGCCTCACCATTTATGTTCGGTTCTAACTACGTCTTTGTATCACTTAGATCCCCCATTCCGGGAGACAGAGCTGAGGAAGGAACATGGTCTGTCTTGCTTGAAAACTGCAGGTGGCTCCAGGGCACCGAGAAAGCCAGTGTAAATTTAAAGGCTCGTGTAAAGACTGACCATATTATCATACGCTTGAACCCTGGGGAAATTAGAGAGTTCCGTGCATCAGAGTTGCTTGATGCTACCCCTAATGGCTGGATCCTAGACAAGCCTGTTTATGTCGTGGTTGAGCGCCTGAGCAGTACTGGCTCGCTTGATCTTCGGGATGTTTCCTATGCCTTTAGGTATAGAAACATGGTAAGTGGGTACTTGTTGTCTGACAGTTTCAGAGTCATCAATAATGGTAGTTCTAGAGTTTCAGCTAAGGTGTATCTTAAGGCTACTTACGTGAAGGAAATAGATCCTAGTTTGAGCCTGGATATTAGTGGAGACAAGGCTGTTCTCGATGTAAGCTTTCAAGCTCCATATTGGAGCAACGTACCATTTGAAAATGTTGAATTTATTTCATTATGGCTAGGACTTCCTTTCAAGATCAAGCCCATAGGCCTATACACACCCGACGGCAAACTCGCCGATAAAATAGTGGTACGTGAGCGAGAAGGAACTTACAAGATCTACAAGTCGGTCGTGTACACGTATAGTGGATGTTTGATATCGTTTAGCCCAAATTCTTACCCGTTCCCCGGAGTATGGGTTTACAAGGCGCTTGTACCGGATATCGAGATAAGCGATAATCTTAACATCACAAACCTGCCTGGAGCAAAACAACCTGATTGGCTTTCGGGTAAACCAGGCTCAAGGAGGGGGTTATACAGTCTGGGCGACAATGTTACAATTACACCTCCGAAAGAACCCGTCCAGGCTGGTAAGAGTGTCAGATTTGTGTTCAACGGGTTTAGGTGTATACAGGGTTGCAACTGGAACAGCCCAAAGAGAGTAATTAACTTGGTGTTCGATGAAGCCAAAGTTGTTAAAATTGAAGCATTATGGACTAGGCAGTTCTATGTTGAAGTGGCCTCTGGTAAAGAGGTTGTGGAAGGAGGAGGATGGTATAACGAAAGCAGCATCGCCAGGCTTAGCGTAAAGTCTAGAATTCTCGAAGTAGCCAAGGGGATGAGGTACGTGTTTGCTGGCTGGAAGGGAGATGTA
>CAZJJA010000094.1:0-4919 GCA_964546235.1 uncultured Thermofilaceae archaeon
CAGATATCGACTAGAGAGTCTACTCTAGGGTCTTCTCTATTAACCCTAACCCTTATTTCAAGAAGCTTCTCTCGGAGATCCTTCTCATAGCTCTCGGCGTGGTAGATCACTTCGATCTGGTTCTCCTTTATCCAGTCTACGCCCTCCACTGAGACTAGATGATCGTACCCCAGCTCTACAGCCTTCTCGGCAACTTGGCGTAGTTTTTCTTTGGCAGCCTTAACCCTTATTACGTCTCCAGCATCCTCTACTTCGACTCCCAGGCTCTTAAGAGCCTCAATGACTTTTTCAAACTTCTCCGCCATTTTCAGGCACCCTAACCGACTGAGACTTGATCTTTCGTTGGAGAAGTATAATCGCCCTAGCCACAGCTTCTGGCCTTGGCGGGCAACCTGGAATAAAGAACTCAACAGGAAATATCTCATGGGGCCTCACGATGTTATAGCTGTTGTGAAATATCCCCCCATCTAACGCGCACGCCCCCATAGCTATGACAAACTTAGGGTAGGGCATCTGGTCGTATACTATCTTTGCTGCCCTAGCCATCTTCTTTGTTAGTGTTCCTTCAATCAATAGAAGGTTTGTCTGTCTAGGAGAATTAAACGGTAGAAAACCAAATCTCTCGGCGTCGAACCTTGGAGCTGAAGTGGCTGCAAACTCTGCTCCACAACAAGATGTTGTGAAATGTACTGGCCAGAGACTGAAGGTTATGGCCCAGTCCCTTATGTTGCGTATCGGGGTTCTTTCGATAAGCCATTTGTTAGCTTTTCTAGCGCTCTCCTCAAGTTTGCCCAGAAAGGCCAAACCTGAGAGAAAACATGCCATCCTATATCACCTAGATCTTCCACTGTTCTAGCCTGTCAGCATGCATTACGGCATAGATTAAAGCTGGGCTATAAATGCCCAGTATTATCAAGCTGAGAGTTATTGCCTGTAAAGCACTAGTATATGGGAGTAGATATAATATGACGAATATTGGCTCCACAGCTAGATATATGATTATGTAACCGTAGTACTGATAAGGAACCTTTTTCTTCGCTTCTCCGGTCGGCGGATTGCCCGCTTCATATCTTTTTCGTTTGAATGGTCCCTCAGGCCCCTTTGTGAGAAGATATGCTATGAGAAGAGCTGCTCCGCCGCCGAGAATACCAAGTATGAGTACTAGGAATATTGTTGTCGCTTGATCGAGCATGACTTCTCAATAAATCTATATTTCTTCTATATTATTTAGATTTCTATATATAACTTGATATATATATCATTAAGACATTCATAAAATGATAAGGTTTATATGAAATATAATGTAAAATTTTAGTTGTATATTTCTCTATGTTATGTTTTACTAAGTAAAGGGTAAGATACCTTTAATTTTTATGGACAATGTAATTTTATTGGAATGAAGAGACTATGGGGGTCTGAGCTGTGATGTATCCCCTTTGTCTGACCACAAAATTCACACAAATATTATACATTTTTTGCTATGGATATACATGTTATTAACAGAGATTATATATTTTCATATAGAACTCGGTGAAATATAGAAATCTATATTTTCTACATTATATAATAATATTTATGAAGGAGATCTAAATGACCACCCACCACACCAAACTAGTTAGGAAAATACAATTAATGGGTGGATCAACATATATTGTATCTTTGCCAAAGGAGTGGGCACTACAGGCTGGAATTAGAAGAGGAAGCCTAGTAACTTTGTCCTTAGAACCCGATGGCACAATCAAAATCATACCATCAGGTAAAAAGACACGAGAAGTATCTTCAACAACCATAAAGGTTACACACGACACAACCAGAGGCATCTTGATACGTGAGATAATGTCCCGATACCTAGCAGGATACAAGATGATAAAAATCGAGTTCGAAGTCGACAACTACGAGCTTCGACGCACTGTTAGAGAGATAATCACTCGCAAACTGATAGGTGCTGAGATTCTCCACGAAGACATAAGAGAAGTCATTCTACAGATACTTGTTAACATAGAAGAACTTCCGATAAACGTGATCGTCAAAAGAATGACGAACGTTGCATCAAATATGCTTAAGGACGGAATCTACGGGCTATCTAATATAAACGAGATAGACAAAGATACATTCAAGGATATCGTTGAGAGAGACGATCTGGTTGACAAGCTCTATCTTTATGGACTTAGGCAGCTTCACGCAACAATTAAGGGTTATTTGAATATCGAGGAAGCAGGGCTTCATAGATTAGAAGAAGTTCTTCCTTATGGTGTTGTTCTCAAAAGCATTGAAAGAGTAGCAGATCATGCCGCTTATATAGCATACAATTGTATAGAAATGTTTGAGCCACTAAGGTCTGTTAAAGACGTTAAAGGTATAACCGACTTTGCAAACACAATCATAAAGTTCTTTGAAGATAGCATCAATACCTTCCTCGAAAAAGACAAGCTCAATGCTCACAAACTAATGGATTCAATCCCGATTGCAACACGCGAGAGAGAGAAAAAACTTGCCCAGCAACTTCCAAGGCTTTCAGCAAAAACCGCTATTCCGTTAAGACTCATCCTTAGTAGCTATAGACGTATTTCTGACTATAGTGCTGATATCTTGGAGGCAACTCTTGACCTGGCTGCTGAATAGTTTCCTAGCATCAAGTTTTATCTTCTGATATTGCTTAGTTTTTATACTAGGGCTTATTTTCACTATGGAAAGATATTTAAAACATTGATGTATATTTTTGTCTGTGAATGTACTAATGATTACATTATTGAACATAAATGATCTTAAACCACATGAACGGATAAACGAGAAACACCTTGAGGAACTAATTGAAGAGATACGAAAGGATGGTGTCCTCAAAAAGCCGATAGTAGTGGATTTTAAGACGAAGGTTATACTCGACGGGCACCATAGAGTTGAAGCGCTTAAAAGGCTTGGTTGTAATTTAATTCCTGCTGCCCTGGTAGATTATTTTAATGAATCTATAGTCCTAGATACCTGGAAGGATCTGAACGGGAAAAAGCCCTCAAAAAAAGATGTTATTCGTAACGCTTTACAGGGTCTGCTGTTTCCACCTAAAACTACAAAGCACATGGTAATGGTTGATGGAAAGATTCTACATATTTCAGAAATTGTTGGAGAAGTAAATTTTCCCTTATATAAACTGTTGGGGCAAAAGAGGGCTTCAGTTTTCTCGGTTAACGCTCTCTAGAGTTTCACCTAGTTTTATAAAGTCTTCTTCACGACACCAATCACAAGACTCCATTTTGTACACGTCAAATTCTCCTCTAAGTTCTAGATACATTTCCGCCTTATCATGATATGGTAGGCGTAATGTCAAAACTCTTTCACGGTCTGAAGGCATAAGTATTATTGTAAACCATACTCCTCCGTCTGGCTTGGAGCCTTCTAGTCCTGATGGTCCTCCTTTAGCTATTACAAGAAGTCTTCTTTTGAAGTGAATTGACTTGTCAACTGTGTATCCGTCTTTTTTCTTAGATCCGAGGTTCCTTATCATTCTTCCGTCTGCTATTAGTACAAAGTAGCCTTTGCGGAATCCCCTTCCTTCACGCGTTCTTTCATAGAGTGTACCTTTGATTTTTACTCTCGGCACTGTATCTCCTCAGTGCCTATTGAACTATGTCATTTAAAAGAGTATCTATTAACCAAGCCCACATTTTATGGCCTTTTTACAGCTCTTAGTGCATCAATCTCTATCTTCGACTCAATTATGTCTAGGCACAGACTAAGGATGTTCCCTGTAAGATAGTTTTCCCAGGTCTCCATAGAGAATGTTTTGAAAAACGCTTGGTAGGTGTCGGTGACCGTTAGCATGTCTCTGTTGTTTCCGTTTCTAAACGCGTTTATCGCGCTACGGATGGTTCTAAATATTATTTCTGCATTTTCCCTAGCCAGGTTACTGTTCTTGGTCATTCTTGCAATACTTACTAGAACATCACCAATTCTCTCGATAGTCTTTCCATAAGAGAAAAGTGGTAAGAGCAATGAAGGTTCCTCTACACCTACTTTTTCAGAGTAACCAACATACTTTAGCGATAAGTTAACCTGCCTGCTTAATAGAAAGTAGAACTTATCTATGTCTTCATCCCTTCCGATAATTGTTCTCAATATGTCTTTGTCTAGATAAATGGTATAGTCTCTGAGGTCTTTCGCGCTGTTGAGAACCAGGATTTCCATTCTTGAGAGAACCTTGTCTATTTTCATCGATGATGTGTCTACTATGGTCTCGAGAGTTATGTAGTCTGTGCCCTCTTCGATTATCTCCAGGCCTATAAGTCTTCTTAAGCTTTTTCTCACTGATTCACGGAGATGTGTATCAACTCTCCCTGTTGCAGGCTTTACTTTTATTTTTGTGTAGCCAGCTTGGTAGTAGGCGATTATTATTCTCTCTAAAGAATTTTCTCTACCCTTGCCTATGGTTATAATTCCAGTTAAACCTTCTTCAGCTCTTGATTCTAGTCCTGGTCTTATTATGAGATATCCCTTCGTTGTTTCTTCTAAGACTACTTCATCTCCTTCTTTCAGTCCTTGTTTTTGGACCCATTTTTTTGGTAAGGTTATCGCTAGGCTGGACTTTCCGATTTTTAAAATATTTCTAGTTTTTCTTGACATAATATTACAATCGTATATACATATAGTTTGATGTATATATTTTTCTAACATAAAGAATAAAATACATACAACATTTCCTCTTATATGGGTATATTTCGGGAGAAAATCAACAATCTACTAGAAGGATTAAGTTTCGACGACGTGTTGTTGGTTCCCCAGTACTCTGAGGTCAACCTTAAAGAGGTCAGCGTCGAAACAAGGCTTTCTAAAACTCTTTCCCTAAAAGTGCCCATTATTTCATCACCCATGGACACGGTTACTGGCTTCGAAATGGCATTAGTTATGGCAGAGTTGGGTGGAATCGG
>CAZJJA010000095.1:0-4845 GCA_964546235.1 uncultured Thermofilaceae archaeon
AGATGCACCGCCAAAAACGCCGCGCCTACCAAAGCCTCGCCCACCACCGCCACCTCCGCCATAGCCTCTACCCTGTCCTCTCCCACGACCTCTACCCTGACCCCAACCACCACTACTATTCCAAGACATCACACACCATACCACAAGCAAGCATTTATGTGTTATCGCACAAAATTTTTCCTATATAACCCCCTTTTATAGCATCGTTCAACTCGCTACAACTTATTCCCCTTCAAATATGATTATTGAAGCATAGTTTGAATCAAAAAATATGCTCAGGGACATCTCTGTAAACAATACTTATATAGAAAACTTAAACACCTCTATCACAACTTTCTCCCCGCCCTGAAAGGTTGCCACAAATTTGTCCAAAACATAATTGGTTAACACTTTTCTAGCGATACCCGGGTACGGAGTAACCAGCACTATCAGTTTAGACCTTATATCTTGTAGTAGTTTTACAAGCCTCAAGTATGTTTGTAAGTTTCTTCTAGGCGGGTCTGTTGCTATTACATCAATGTTTGTAGCTGGGTGTTTTTTGAGATCTGCCACATAGGCGTCTATCTGTATATTGGCGTTTTTGGCGTGCTGTATGGCATATTGGATATAGATTGGGTTTATGTCTGAGGCCTGTGCCGGGTTGCCTGTTGCTAAGGATGCTTCGATCGGTATTGTTCCTATGCCTGCCATTGGGTCAAGTAGTGTTTCGTCTTTTATGTCTGCTATGTATGGTATGGCTGCCGCAATTATGGGGTTTAATGGTGTTGGGTGTCTGTAGCTATAATATTCTCTTTTTCCTGTCCAGAGCCTTGCTTTCTCCAGAGATACCATTAGGAGGTTTTCTCGGCAGAAGAGGTCTATAACAAGCTTTGGTGCTAGGAGCTGTGGATTTTTGCCTGTCACTCTCTTATATTCCCTAGCTGCTATCATTTTTAGCTTGTTTTTGGGGTAGCATTTTCCGTGTACATGCGTTTCGAGATTGTTTTCTTGTAGTGAGTGTTTTCGTAGGGTGTTTCTTATTGTGTGACGAATTTCCAGTGTATTTATTTTGGAAATTGTTGTAGCTTCGAGAAGTTCTAAGACCCTAGTCGCTACTCTCAGGTTTGTTGGCGGCTTATCTGATTCTATTATTACTCGGCTAGGGAGTAAAGTAATTGTTTTTATGTTTTTTGTGCATACTTCTTTGGCTAGAGCTTCTTCTAGCCCGAGGATCGTTGTTAGGAGGTATCTGGTCATTCCGTCTTCTTTGCCACTATTATATAATAATCCCTGTATATCCTAGCATCTTCGACAGCAAAGAGTTGTGGCACCATGTTGAAAACCTTGTGCATACTCTCCTTCATCTGGCTTGTTGGATGCGGATTATAACGTGAATCTGGCGTCCAGTCCATTGCTATAAAGAAGCCGTTATCCGCCAAGACCCTATGAACCTCGTGGATAGCTTTCTCTATGTCCGAGAGATGATGAAGTGTTGTTGCTGTGACAACCATCCCAAAAAAGGAGTCCTCGAATGGTAACTGCTCAGCGTATGCTTTCTGTAGGATCAGACGCCCAGTTTCGACATGCGAGGCGAAGACTCTTTTGGCAGTTTCAATGGCTGCTTCGTCGGGGTCTATGCTGTATATCGTGAACTCTCTTGGAATAGTCTCTATGAGTATAGAGAGGTTTGTCGCCCACCCTGTCCCTATCTCGAGTATCTTTTTGACCTCAGCCTCAGGGGCTATGGTTTTATATATTTCGGCTAGTTCCTGTTTCCATCCAGCCATAACTCCACCTGGTTCTATATGATTCAGCCCGTTACAGGTTATATATGTTAATAAGCCCTGGAACTAATGCTAAACTCCTTATATAGCACTATGTCTTTTCCTCTATTGATGAGAATAATAGGGCTCATTGGAGGGGTTAGCTGGCACTCGACCCTGGACTACTATAGGATCATTAACGAGGAGGTAAACAGGAGGCTTGGCGGTATTCATTCTGCAAAAATTCTCCTTTACAGCCTTGACCTAGGTGAAATCAAGGAGCTACAAAACCAGGGAAGAAGAGAAGATGTCGAGAAAATCCTGGTGGATGCAGCGAAAAAGCTGGAGAGGGGTGGTGCGGACTTTGGGCTTATATGTGCTAATACATTACACATGTATTTTGATGCGATTTCTAGATCGGTAAGCATACCCTTTATTCACATAGCCGATGCTACAGCAGAAAAAATTAGAGAAGTTGGTTTGAAACGTGTTGGTCTTTTGGGAACTCTTCCTACTATGGAGCTGGGGTTCTATCGGGATAGGCTCGCAGAGCACGGTATTGAGGTTATAGTGCCTAGTAGGGAGGACAGGGTTGAGGTTGATAGGATTATTTTCGAGGAGCTTGTCGTGGGCAAGTTTCTAGAAACCTCTAAGAAAAGGCTGGTCGACATTATAGATAGGCTCGTCGAGATGGGAGCGGAAGGTGTGATTTTAGGCTGTACCGAGCTACCCCTGATCCTGAGAAACGCTGAAGTTGATATTCCTTTGTTTGATACAACAAGGATTCACGCGTTGAAGGCTGTTGAGCTGAGCTTGGGCTAGCCTATACGAGCAGTGGTTGGAGTGATATGTGACCTGATACATCGGGTTGAGGGACTTCTTTTCTTATTGTTTTTTCTTCGCCGAAGAGATTCCGCAGAGTCTTGTATAGCTGTACTAAGTCTACTTTCTTCTTTTTAGGAAGTCTTATCTCGACGATCTCGTCGACGGATAGAGAGAAGGCATATTTGAGGGCTTCTTCAAATGTCTCGAATGTTGCGATGTGAAGAACTTTTAGCACTTTCGACTTTATTCTTCCATCTACGGCTTCACGTCTCCTAATTCTTTGATAGTAAGATACTATGAACTTGTGGTCGTGGTGATATCTGTCTTCTAGGGGGTCTGGTTTTAGGATGACTATATTATCTACTTGAATTCGGTCGTCCACTGGAAGAACCCCTTGTTCTAGTGGAATGTGTGGTAATTATGCTTGTCTTTTTGCATTTGTAGAATTTTTCGATAGTCGTAGAATTATCTATAGCTAATAGCGATACTTATATTCTTATACACTACACGGTAATGTGTCTGAAAGAAGTCATAGTTGTATTACATTGCCTTAGACCAGTGCTTGTTTCTAAAAGCATTGTAACTGTATTATCTATAAGAAACAATGTGACTGTTACTAGGTAGTCTTTTTTACGAACTCTTTAGAGATTGAACGCTTTAATTCTAACTTAGGAAACACCTGTTTTCTTTCGCTAAATCGCTTTTTCGAAATATGACATATAGATATTTATTTATGAGATTATAGACGTCTTATAAGTATGAGTTATCCAAGGGTATTGCAGATCGAGCCTACCAACAAGTGCAACCTAAACTGCATAATGTGTGTAAGAAATACATGGCACAACGAACAGCTTAGAGACCTCGACTACAAAACTTATACGAGACTCATAGACGAGAGCGTGAATCGACTGAAACGTATTGCTCTTTATGGCTTCGGCGAACCCCTGGTAAATCACAGATTTGAGAATATGGTAAGCTACGCTAGAACTATTCTTGGAGACTCGGTCAAGATACTTACTGTGACAAACGGGACAATGTTTGTGGAAGACCGGGCTCGGAAAATACTTGACGCTGGGATAGATGAGATAGCCTTTTCCATCGAGACCTTCGACAAACTTAAACTCTACAGAATCAGAATTGGAGCAGAAAACTACGACGTTCTGACAAACCTCAGGGAACTTTTAAGGTTAAAGAAAGAATATGACGTAAGAGTTGGAATAGCAACTGTTATTATGAGATCGAACTATAAGGAATTACCAAAAATGGTCTTGGAGGCAGCAAATATGGGTGTAGACTTTATTGTCTTCTCCCACCTTGTACCCTACTATGAGTCAATGGTAAGCGAAATGGCTTACACGCTCGCCAGCAAACAAGCCATTATGATGATAGAGAAGCTTGGTGTAGAAGTAGAAGACCTTGGTAGGAAAGCTGTATACGACGTGCTTTCACAGATATATTCTGGAAGGTCTACAGGAGCTAAGGTTCAGTACCTTTTGTTATGGAAGAAGCTTTCTGAGAAAAATTACAGCATCAACCCTGACATAGTTAAAGACGTTTTGCAGAAAAAGAGATTTCTAAACGATGTTGAGAAAACCTTAGAAGAAGCTCGGAAAATAGCTAAGGAGAAGGGTATCGAGGCCAGGATTCCTTCTGTCTATGCGGACGCCAACAATCGGAGCTGCCCCTATATTAATGAAGATGCAGCTATGGTTACTGCAGCTGGTGATGTGGTGCCGTGTATGGATTTTGCATATGCTCACCCCCTTTATGTTAACGGTCATGTGAAATGGATTAAGAAAATTGTTTTTGGAAACTTACGAGAAAAGAATATGGAGGAGATTTGGAACTCTCAGCGTTTTGTGGAGTTTAGGAAGGTTAGGAAAAATATGTCTAAAACTATTCCCTGGTGTGCTGACTGCCCGTTCTCCACTAGGTATTGCTGGTATGTACAGGATAACAGCTATGACTGTTATGGTAATGAGACAGGATGTAATGAATGTATATATAGTGCTGGACTTGCACACTGTATAATCTAGCTTTTTCTGTTACCGAGCATCTTTTTGATACAATGTAAACATTCTTCTTGACATAGTATTGCAAATGTTTATAAAATATTGATAATATCGAGACTTATTTAATTTTTATATGAATAATGGACAATATATAATAATCTGTATATACTTGGAGAAAATATATAATCATGGATGTTACATGGTGAGCGAATATATAATCCTAAGGTCGCTCATCTCGCTGCTTTTAATTGTCGCAACAGCATCCA
>CAZJJA010000096.1:0-4841 GCA_964546235.1 uncultured Thermofilaceae archaeon
TTTTGGTATTTTTCTTCGCTTATTTCTCCCTTGGCGAGTCCTTCTCCCAAAATTCGTAATGCATTAAACCTAGCTGCTGTTGATTGATTGAAAAGTTACACTTATTTTTCATTGAGAAATCCACCTTAGCAGAAAGATTATTGTGCACGCTTTCTTTTTTGTTTTTTCTTGTTTTTGTATTTGTTTTACTTTTTTGGTAGATTTTTTAGTAATATCTTTGTTTCACCTACATATCTATATTTCGAGTTAAAGAGTAAAGATATATAATTTTCTCGCATAAGAGTTTATAGAATGAAAAATAATGGTATTTATGTTAATATAGCATTATTGCTACTAATTATAGCTTTGGTCAGCTTGACTCTCCCACTAGCAAGGACTGATCCTACATCTCCTCGTAAAGCAGTAATATTCAAGGAAGCCGTGGTTGTTGAACGTCGTTACGGTTTTATGTTAGACAACGAAGGGTTTTTTGTAGAGTTAGACGGTGTTGATGGATATTACCCCTACCTTGTTGAGATGCGGCTTATTGTTAAGGGGGAGGTACAAAATATCAGCGTTCTCTTGGATACTAATGGCTATGTTCACTCTATCTCGTACATGGGGGATACGTACGTTCTGGCTCGATTCTACCAGCTCAAGAGATGCTATCTGAGGACGGTTAAAGGAGCTAAGCTTAAGGTTTCCAGCCTGGTTGTGGTAAAGGCCTATGTCAAGACGGAGGAAGCTGAAATTAGAAGGGTTGGCGACGAGTATGTCTTGGAGTTCGACTCGGGCTACAGGGAGATGATGGATAAGTTCACTAATGTCGTGGCTACTGGTGTAGATGTTTTATTGGACAGAAGCTATCAGCTTGTCGCTCTGTATGATGCCTCGGGGCACGACCAGACGGATTATAGTGGGGCTTTCTACGTTTGGGCTTTCAATAAGTTCTCGATCTTCTACACGTTTTATAGTCTTGTTCCTGAGTCACCCTTTGATCCTTCTGGAAAGATTAAGGTTATTATGAGGGAGGCGAATGACGAGTTCTTTGATATGCTTCCTAGAGGTCTAGCTCAGGCTTTCTTGACGGTTAGTGTGGAGTCTTCTCCGAGGAGGGTAGTTCTTAATCCGGGAGAGAACATCACGATAAGCGTTGAAGACGTGTTTGGTCCTTTACCAGAGGGCTGGAAGTATTTTGGCGAGTTTAGGATTAGCGTTGAGGGCATGGATGTGGATTTTCTCGAGTTTTCCAATGCGTCGATGATGTTGCGTTATCTCGCAGCTAGAAAAGGGTATCTTACAGGTAAGGTTTTCACTATAAGGAATCCAGAAAGCTTTCCGATAAACTTCACTTATACTATTACAGTAAACGTTGCAAAGCCCCTACCAACGAAGACTAGATGGATTGATGGTAACCTGCTTGAGGTGAGGTTCGATGCTCCGGAGGAAGTTGAGGAACCTTATAGGGTTTTTGTCGAGGTTAGCATTGGTGTGCTGACTCGAGGTTTATTCAACTACTCAGGGCTCTATACTCCCGATGGGAGACTTGTGCACGATGTGAAGCTGTACGAGGATGAATATGACATAGAGTTTTGGTCGGTTATACATGCAATATCCGAGATTCTTTTAAAGTTTGACTATGGTGCTCCTAGCATGGGAGGAGAGTGGAGGGCTGTTTTCGCTGTACCTGAGGTCATTGTTCGGGGTGATGTGGAAAATGTTGAGGTATCGAAGCCGATTTTTGGCGAGGTTGAGAGGAATGAGAGCACTATAATTGCTTTGTATAGCTTGGGGGAAAGAGCGGCTTTTAATGTGACTAGACCCATTGTTGAGCAAGGGAGTTTTGAGAGGATTGTTTTTGGGGGCTGGCATGGAGACTTAAAGGCTAACGAGTCTAGCCTAGAGTTTATTGTGGATGAGGCTAGGGTGTTCGTGATAGAGCCTGTTTGGAGGGGAGAGTTTCTGGTTAGTGTTGAGAGCGATTATGGTAGCGTTGTGGGTGGGGGCTGGTATCCGGGGGGCTCTGAGGCAAAGATTTCGGTGTCTCCGACCGAGGTCGTTTTAGATGAGGGTGTGAAAAAGGTTTTCGCTGGCTGGACCGGGGACGTTGAGGGGAAGAGCGCGGAGATAACATTTAGGGTTGATTCTCCGAAGACGGTGAAGGCCTTGTGGGACACGTACTACCTTGTGAGCGTGGAGACTCCAATAGGAACTGCGAGTGGAGGCGGTTGGTACAGGGAGGGTGAGACTGCCAGGATAAGCGTGTGGCCGACGGAGATGGGGTTCCTTGTGAGGGATGTCTTCAGCCACTGGGAGCTTAACGGGGAGAAGATCCCTGAACCTGAGGCCAAATTTACGGTTACCAGGCCTGTGCATGCTGTTGCTGTTTGGAGGAAAGACTACACACGGGCCTTGATCCTAGTCTTTGTGGTGGTTGCTGGGCTTGCCTTTGCGGTGTACTTTGTGGCTAGGAGTAGAAAGGAGAGAAAGGAGAAATGAAATAATTTTTCATCTTTTCTCAGTCCTTATAAAGTGCTCTAAGCTTCCAGTTGTTCATTTATGGTTTATACAATCAAACTTAACCAGCAGGAGGTTTTTCTAGCGTCAACTCGCTGTCCTCAACACTTTAATTCAGCTTAAAAACAAGGGTGAAAACAATAATTAGTTTTCACACGTCTTTTTCGCTGAGGCTCAGCCTGTTCCTCAGCTTTTCTAGAGCATCTTCTAGCTTTGCTCCTTCAAGGAGTTCCTTTACAGCTTCTGTGTCTAGTGCCAGGTATCTTCCCGTTAGGAAGGAGTGTCTGAGCATGTCCTTATCCTCCGTCCAGACTGGTATCCCGAGTTTCAAGGCTAGGGCTATAAAGGGAGCGTCCTTTTCGTCAAATTCCCTGGCTATGCCTAGGGCTTCAGAGATCTTGTCACTATATACTTCTATGGGAACTATGGCAATAAGCGAGAATGCTAGAAGAGTTCTTTTCTCAAAGTCCTCCGACTTCTTCCTGAGCAACGATACATACTCTCTGAACTCGCTAACTAGTTCCTCTGGCGCTAGGAGGTCGATGTCGTATCTCTCTAGTATCTGGTATATCCTTCCCTTTTTACCAGAGATTATCAGGGAAAATACTATGTTGCTGTCCGCTATTAGTTTCATTCGACTATTCCCTTCTCCCTGTACCTCTCCAGGGTTTTCTTCCAGGCTTTTTCCCTCGCTTTTTCGAACAGTCTCTTCTCCTCATCCGACAGCTTCAGCTCTTCGGACAACTCCTCTAGTATGATTTTTCTGGTGAGTTTTCTCCCAATACTCTCAGCTACCCACAGCCTTACCTCTTCCTCGCTCACCCAGTCGGGGACCTCTATGGTTATTGTCTTGCCCATATCTAATACTAAGATGGCTAGTGTTGGTTAAAAATTTGTGTATACTATATCGCTCTATCTTATACATGAGGGATATGTATGTTTTGGATAGGTTTTGCGCGCTTTTTTAATCTATTTTTGTCTCCCTCCTATAGAATACTTCTAAGTTTCCCGCCGTCTACGGGTATCATGGCTCCGTTTATGTATGAGGCTAGATCGCTTGCAAGGAAGGCTGCAAGGCTTCCTATATCTTCTGGCTTACCTAGCCTGCCGAGGGGTATTTCATGTGCCATGTCTTCGAGAACTTGACTGACAGATTTTCGTCTTCTTTCTGCGAGGTCTCTGGCTATTTCTTCTACTCTTTCGGTTCGAATTATGCCTGGCATTATGCCGTTGACGGTTATACCCTTTCTACCCAGCTCTCTTGCAAGCACTCTTACCAGGCCAGCCAAACTCGTCCTAACGACGCTGCTTAATACTATGTTTTCTATCGGCTCCTTTATGGCCAGGCTGGTAAGGAATATGATTCTACCCCACCTTTTCTTAGCCATGCGTTCTGCTGTTTTCCTCGCTATGTAAACGGCAGGGTATAGTAGAAGCCTCACCGCCTCCTCCCAGTCATCCATATCGAGTTCCATAAGCGTCCCTGGCCTGGGACCACCTGTGGAGTAAAAGAATATGTCTGGTTCACCTATCTCGAAGATCTTGTCCATGAGTTCTGGTAGCCTGCGAGTATCCGTGAGGTCGAAGCTTATCCAATGCACTGTTCTCCCTGTCTCGCCCGAAACTGTCTGAGCGGCCTTTAAGAGTCTCTCGGGGTTCCTTGCTACAAGTATGGCATCTGCACCTGCTCGGGCGAGTGTTCTCGTCACTCCAAGACCTATTCCTCTTGAGGCGCCAGTGACTAGTGCTAGTTTACCCGAGAGGTCTATTGTAAGAGCTATATTGTAGAATAAAATGTAATAAGATTTAATGTTTGTCTAGAGGGTGGGGGATAAAAAAGATTAGCTGGTTTTAAAGTGCATTATCTTTTTGATTTGTTCGGCGTATATTTCCGCCAGCTCTTCAGCAACATCTTCGCTTGCCACTTCTTTGAATACCTTCTTGAACCTTCTCTTGTTGAGCCTTATCTTGATCTCGAGTAGTGCCGCCAGGTAGGCGATTGCGAAGGACGCGTAGACCAGCGTGGGTATGAGTCTAACTGCTTGGAGTGCCAGCGTGATGGGGCTAGTCTTCTTCATCCTCTCTCTTAATGTCTATCTTCGTAACCTTGCCGATAGAGTCGGTGATAAACTGTAGCTTCTGTGTAAGGTACTTCTTGGTGAGTTCCTCTGCAAGCTTCTCGTCCATGCCTGACTCCACGAGGTTCTTGTAGAACTGGGCCACGTCTTTGCCGAGCTTTTCCCCGCTAACGGACTCCATGACTATGTTGAGCAGTTCCTTTATGAAGGGTATCATCTCTGGGATGAACTCCTTAAGCACGCTGAAAAGCTCCCTCAATTCTTCGA
>CAZJJA010000097.1:0-4751 GCA_964546235.1 uncultured Thermofilaceae archaeon
TATTCTTATGGAGAAGACTATGGGACCAAACTTGAACTGACTCGTACCATAGTCTTCTCCATAAGAATACTTACGCCTATACTCACTTACAGACATATATCTCGAATACAATAAACACAGAATATATAACTATTCTAGCCTCAGCAACAACCGATTTATCTCATACTACGGTATAAAAATAGAAAAAACCATGTCCGAAGAACTTCATCTGTCAATAGTTTTCAAAAGGTTTGGAAAAAACCTAGCCAAGGGCACAATCAGACGCAGTTGGGCTCCCTTCAACACAGAAATCCTTCTAAAAACTCGTAAGACAACAGGTGCAGTCTCAAAACACAAAGGCATAGTCTACATCATACTACCGCTAAACCTACGAACAGAATCCAGCCTCACACAAAACCTCCAGAAAGGAGATATTATAGTTGACCCTCCCAAGCATGCAATAGGCATAGTTCTCCAAGAAATGCCAAAACCAAGCACAGCTATAAAGGCCGGAGAAATATCTGAAGGGCTAGACAATCTAGAAAAACTTGCCTCTGGAACAATAATAACTATAGAAATACAGTCATCATAACAAAGTCGATATAAACAACATGGAAAATAAGAAAAGGAGAGAAAATGAGTGAAGAGATCAAACCAATGGTAAAAATAAAATTGGAGTCGCTCAACGACCTAGCCCGTTTTGCTTCCTCAACAACATCCATGGGCCACATAACCTACGTGGTACATTATATAGAAAACAACAAACATTATTACGGCGTCTTCATCGTATACCGGGACTACTATAGACTCTATGGCATACCCATGTTCTACTATATCGAACGCGAAAAACCACTAGAGGGAACCTACATACTCTTCAAGACAGACGAAGCTGGAGAACATATAGAAATAAGCAAAGGAACAAAGCCTGGATGGGTAGCAATACCGATAGTCAACATTACGGAAAAGCCGAAAATATTATTTGACAAAGAGTAAAGGAAAGAAATTGTTCACTATACTCTTTTTACTCTTTTCGCTCTAATACTATTTCGATTACGGAGACTGTTCTCTTGTTGTTTTCGTCGCCTATCTGCTCGCTGCCTATCTTTATCTCCTTAACGTCTACCTCGTCCTTTAGGAACCTGCTCCTTACAATCTCGGCTGTGTCTACTGCCTTAGAGATAGCTCTTCCCCTAGCCTTTATGACAACTCTCTTTGCACCCTGGTTAAACTGTATAACTGTTGCCAGTACGTAGTTCATCACGTTTTTGTTTCCTACCAATATTGTTCCTTCCTGTGTGCTCATTGGTTTCACCTTTAGCGAAACAATTGGCAGCCTATCTACTAATAAATCTTACGCTAACCTCCGAACATGAACTCAAAAAATGTAAAGATTGTACTAACTCTATGCTAAATTCTCGGCACTATCTCCAAGTCAAAACCATGCTTCTTACAGATCTTCTCCAATCTCTTCCTCGGCTTGCCTAAAACATAATTATAGATATCGGCTGGGACACTAATAGTGACCACAGATCTATCCGTATCTACGTCAATGTCAAACTCTTCGTCCGAAACATACCGCCTCAAAGCCCTTTCCAACGAGCTCCTAACCTTATACTCCTTTACTGCGACAGCCCTACCTGTCTTCTTTATCGGCACGACGAAGGTCCTCTCACCGAACACATAAAGCTCATATTCCGGCTTGCCGCTCAGGAAATCCTTAACAACCACCACAGGTCTAGCTAGATCTGCCTCCCTAAGTCCATGCGGAATTTTAACTGTAGTCTCCAGCGAATAAACCTTCTCAACCATCCCGTTTCTGATGAATATAACGGTATCTATAATCGACGGGATCATACCGAGTTCCACACGTCCAATAAACCTCTGGATAGCATCGATGGGTGCAGTAGCATGCACTACGCCAACCATGCCTACACCCGCAAGCCTCAAATCAGCATAAAGCTGGAAATCCTTTGTATCCCTCATCTCGTCAAAAAACGTGTAATCCGGCCTCGAAAGCAACAAAACATCATGTAGCTCTTCAGAAGTAGCATAATTCTTCGAATACTGTGTAATCTCGTCCGGCAAATGCATATCTCTAGGCGACTCAATAGTCTTGATGATCTTACCCTTTCTATGATAATATTCAGCGAGCGCCTGGGCAAACGTAGTCTTACCCATACCAGGAGCACCGGCAATAAGAATGCCCTCAGCTTGGCGCTCCAGCCTATCAACAAGCTTCTTAGGCAACCTATAGTCCTCCAATTGAAGCTTGGCTACCGGCCTTACCGCAGTAACCTCTAAACCATCTGAAAAAGGCGGCCTAGTTATAACGATCCTGTAATTCTCCAACTGCACAATAGTGGAGCCGGGTCTTTCGGACTCGATAAATGCAGATGTACTCCCACTCTTAGCCCTCTCTAGAATCTGGCGTACTATCTCCTCCAACTCATCACGACGCATCGGCTCTTCCCGAAGAACAACAAACCTCCACTTCCCGGGCAGACCCTTCTTAGCGATGGGCTTAACATTCTCCTTCAAATGGACAGACATTGTGTCTCTGTCAAAAAACTTGTCAAGAATAAACTCCTTCTCCCTGTCCACCTCTAAGAACAGAACCTCAATACCCATAGCCTTAGCAGACCTATACAAGACGTCGTTAGACGTGACAAGTACACCGTCAACCTCTGCAGCAACCGCGCGAGCAATAACGTCTGGATCCAGATCTCTTCTATACCTATATCCCACGGGCATCTCGGCGGTATATTCAAGCTGCACCAATTCCTGGACCTCCTCCACAGCCTCCCTCAAGAGCTCGAGTTCTTTGAGACCATTCAACCCCTTACTACTACCCTTTTTGGCAAGGTTATCGAAATAGTCGACAATATAAACATGGATCAAGAGTTTACCAACTATCTTCCCATCCTTAACGGCCTCACGTAGAGTACCATGTAGTATAGCTGAAGTATCTGCAACATATATCTTCGAAAACACAGACATTACAATATTCCCAGCGACCAACTATCCGAAAACAATAAAAACTTTACTCTCAATCATTCATAATATTTTAGTAATCCATACAACCCCTTTGTTTCCATTGGAAAAACTTAAATTAGACAACTTAATTCAGAAATTCTATCTATATTATCTATTACTCTGTTTTTAAGAAATTAAATAAAACCTTCCAGTGGAAATAAAGGGGTCAAGGAAGATTATTCAAACATCCAAGAAGTTATACTTTATACAGGTATAAAATAGGAGGATAAGCTGGCATTTAAATAACCCCTTTATTTCCACTGGAACCAGAAAATCATACAAAAAAACGCTGTGCACAGCTTTATTCAGAAAAATAAATCTCTGTTTAGAATAAAAAATGGAAATTTCTTTCTGTTTATAAAAAACAATGAAAATTGAAATTATACATCATTGCGATACTTGTATATTCAAATGATGGCAATATAAACGGGAGTGTAATATACTATAAGCGAGGATTAATGGCGCCCAAAATAAAGATCGAAGACACTCTAGACTCTGGCGAGAAAATATCTATAATTCTTGAAGGAGGTGAGCTGGACGAAGAAAAGATTATACAAGTTATACAGATGATCAAGGCAATAAAATATTCCTCAAAACCTCATATCGAGACAACGGCAAAGAGCTCTCTCAAAGACAGGCTCTGGGCCTCCATTATCGAAAACTTTGGAGACGGAACATGGTTCTCGATAAAGGACCTCTATAATGTCGCCAAGAAAGAGATAGAGGGACTAAAAATAACGAGTGTATCTACATACGTTACGAGATTCGTTGCCGAGGGAAGACTCGTGAAAAAAGGCTCTAAGCCCAATACTCGCTATAGGGTTAAAACAGCTGTCCAGATTCTCTAAACAGACATTAAGAAAACCTTTGTTATATCACTCTTGGATATAATCCCCACTATCTCCAACTTCTTAGCGACAAGAACAGCTGGCGTCTGATAGGAAAGCATTCTCGCCACAACCCTGAGCTTAGTGTTATATGATACGATCGGTAAAGGGTCTGACATAATGTCCTCGGCCGTCAGGGACCGCGCCCTACGATCCTCTCTCAAAAAGGCGTGAATAATGTCATCCTCAAACACCGTTCCAAGGTTCTCCCGCCTACCTTCATCCATTACGGGGACCTGGCTGAATCCCTTTCTCCACATAATTTCGGCTACCGTTACCAAAGGCGTATCAGGAGTCACAAAAACCACAGGGGAGGACATGACGTCCTCGGCCACAAGCTGTTCACTCATAAATTCTTCGAGAGCCCTATAAATTTTAACGAGTGTAGATACACGCGGATTAACCTTCCCCCGCTCAATCCTCGCAATCAAAGACTGACTAACACCAGCCCGACGGGCCAGCTCCGTCTGTGTTAAACCAGCCTTTATACGGAGCATTTTCAATTCTTCAGGTGAAGGTATAGGCATAACGTAAACACCTATTATCTATTAGAGAAAGATTAAATCGAAAAAATTTACGATACTATACAGATGACGAAAAATTCAGCTGAGCCTCTACGCGATGAAGAAGAGCCTAAGTACTGATCTAGGAAATAAAAGCTAATATACAACCAAACTAAATAACTAGAACAGAAAAATCAAAACCCAGGGCCGGTAGCTCAGCTCGGTGGAGCACCCGGCTCATATAGCCCGGGTGAGGGGCTAGGGAGACACCGGGGGGTCCCGGGTTCAAATCCCGGCCGGCCCACCATTTTTACGGATTTTGTTTTGGTTTTTCGTTTTTTGTAAAAAA
>CAZJJA010000098.1:0-4741 GCA_964546235.1 uncultured Thermofilaceae archaeon
ATATCGGCTCGATCAAGCCGAGCTTTAGAAAGATAGAGTGGGAGTTCAAGATGCTCATTTATGCTGTCTTCTCCATGGTTTTTTTCGGCGCTTTTTCTGTAACGCTATTGACATTAGTATCCGCATTAGCTGCAAATCTAGCGATCGAGGAGGTTTTTCCGCTTTTCATTGTGACAGTCTTTGCGACCATGTACATCTCATTTCTTATCGTTTCTCCCATAACAATATTAGTTGCTTTTATTTCCTACAAGAGAGGGTTAGACCCCGATAAGATAGTCTATCCAATAATGTCTTCTACAGCCGATATAATTACAACCTTAGTGTTTGTCAATGTTGTCGAGGCGGTTTTCGGCGAGTTTTCCACACTACACTATGTTATTCTGGTCTTTCTCTGCGTGATTATAGCTTTACAATTTGTCATAATTTATACGCAGAGGGAAGAAGAAGATTACACTTCGCAGCTTAAAGAGGACATAATATCATTGTTCATGGTAGCAATTATTGCATCAATGACAGGCTTTGTCCTAGACATGATATCGAAGTTTATTGAAGACAGAAAAGAAATCTATGCTGTTTATCCCGCAGTTATGACGACTATAGGAGATGTAGGGTCGATAGTGGGGTCAGTTGGCACTACTAGGCTTAACATGGGATACAGTAAGCCGGGAATAGCATTCATAAAGAGTAACATAGGCGTGATGCTCGGGTCTTGGCTCGCTAGCCTAATAATGTTTACTCTCTATGGCTTCTATTCTGCATTTATATCAACCCGAGGCTTTATAAGTTCTCTGACCAACGTGCTACCTATACTAGTTTTAGCTAACACGATAGCGGTTCCAATAATATTTCTCATATCACTCATCGCGGCAACAGAAACATACAAGCGCGGATTGAACCCAGACAACTTTGTCAATCCTTTGGTCTCGACTCTTTCAGACTTTATATCGACCTTCGCCTTACTTCTCGCTATACTCATCTTTGTCTAGCCCCTTTTCTCTTCAAGTATTCTCTGTAGAGCTTAGATATTATCCTGTGATTAACGTATTTTCCGTGAGCTCTAAGTCCTCCGCTAAAGCTCTTCGGTATGTGGAGTAGCTCATGTATAAGTACTTTAATTTGGTCTTCTTGGTTGAGCTTGTCAAATCTTTCGGATATCACTTCAATAACGTAGAGCGGCTCCAGCTTGAAAGCTGTTTGAAAAACCCTAGGTAAACCATAGATTCTTGCGATAGCAGTGCTCTTCGATCCCTTACTCCTTAAAACTCCTATCCTTTCGATGTCTATCCAGTCCATGTTTAGAGTAACAACAATATCGTATACCATTTTCCGAACATCAGGGGCTTGCTCAAGCTTCAGACGCGACATATCACTCAACTCTTATGTGAGGTGTTTCCCATTTTTTACCGTCATAGTATTCAAAAAATGGTGTTAGAAAAGCTTTCATCTCAGATCCTTCAATAGGTCTGATGGGAAGAGATATCCTAAATTTTTCAATATATGTTTTCAATTTTTCCAAATTTAGAAAAGCTGTGCCGTGTCCAGCTATAAATACTTCGTTTTCACCGATCCATGAGAAATGTGTACTAGGATTATTTGAAACAATCAGTGCAACCTTTAGTGCATCTGGCCCCTCAATATAAATATACATATTTTTTTCGAGCAAATGGACTGGGGTGACTATATTACCTAGCCAATAATATTTCTCGAAATAATAGAAATCCCTCTTGCTAAACAAAGGTCTCCTATCCATAAGATCTCGGAAAAGAACACAGGCCCTCTTATAGTCTGCAAAAGGGTCCATGAGTTTTACATAGGCTAGTTCCAGGTACTTCAATCCAACTTTTCCCTTAGGCGTTCTACGGTAGATAGGTTGTGTAAAGATCTTGCTAAGAATAATTTTTGTGTTTAGGCCGAGTTTTTCTTTAAATATACCATTTTTAGATATAGGAGTTTGTAGAAACCCGACAAACATTCTTATAGTTGATTTTGTCATGGCTAATGGCAATAGCTTTACATAGGTTGCTGGCATAAGGTTGAAAGACATATAAATTCGAACACCATCGTATCGACCCTTTACAAGCCGAATCGTGTATTGGGATTTTAATGCTTCTCTAAAACTTATTACAATGACTCTGAGCAAGCCAAGTCTACTGAAATGTATATTAGGTTCTACGATAAAATGTTGTCTTATAAACTCTATTAAAGCTGGACTATTGAGTACAAAGCTCCGTTCAACTATTTTTCTTATTTTATTAATGTCCCACTTGTTTTTTCTCATTTTTGGTGCATCTTTCTACTTTGGCTCTTGATGGGTTGCTGATGGACTGATTTCTTGGTAGGTGCGTAGATATAACTCTTGGTCGAAGAATTTTTGCCATGTGTTGTTCAAGGCTCCTATACCCTCTATAAATGATTAAATTCTAGAAGATAATCTTTTAGTTTGTTTTTACTTACTGAAGAATTTAAGTATATTTAATTTACATAAATAATATCTACAAACAGCTAAAAACAGTTTTAGCTAGAGTATTGTAAAGAAAGCTATATTATAATATCAAAAGTTTCAACAAACAGAAAGAAAAACAAAAATAGGCTTAGCTATTAAAACAGCTCCGATCCCCAATCATCTCTATTGTTTTTCTTCTCTATCACACGTATGCCGCTCTTTTCGGTAATCTCTCTTATGTAGTTGTTCAGCTTTTCATGAATCATCGAAAGTTCTTCGGGATCACTTGCGAATACAGTACAAACGAGCGGAATACCTGCGTTTGTAAACCTACCATCAAGTCTAACGAAGACTTCATTGAATATCTTCTCGACTCTTTTAGCTATCTCTCCAGCCTTATTCACGGTTGTTTCAAGCTGTATAGAAAATGTCACAGAGTAGCGTTTCCCGGTCTTCTCTCTAATAAAATCTTGTATTCCCGTCTCAAAAACCTCTATAGTCTCACTAAAAGAGCTAGGGGTCGCCGCGATGAAGCGGTCATCTTCAAGGCTTAGAGCTACAAATCCTGCAACAGGTCCTCGAACGTTGGGTATGGGATAGCTGAACTCGGGGATTGTGGCCATCTCATCTAGGTTTTCTGGCACATCGAGTGTATCCATATAGTATGCTTTAAGGTTGTTGAGTGCTTCTTCATTGACTTCTAACTCCAAGCCTAGTACATCGGCTATCTTTTTGACCTCACTTATATTGCCAGCAGCACCAACAACAATTATTCCGTCATGGCTATCGAATTCTCTCTTTAAGAAATCTGTATCCATATCTTCTTCCAAAATTATGGTAGAGACGTCGGCTCCCATGGCTTTAATATATGGTTCTAGCCACGACTCTATCTTGTCGCGTCCTTCAACGTTTGGTAATATTATTACTTCAATTTCCATTACTCGTTTCCAAGGTGCACATGTTCCAAACCTTATAAATCTTATCATAAAATTGTTTGAACAAAATACGAATATTCTGTTAAAGAAACCGATTAACAAATAAGTCTACTAAATTAAGCACATCTTCAACGCTTCGATAAGTGTAGAACTTAAAGTTATCCCAGGTTATACCTCGGATCATTGCAGAAACCCTATTTTCTCTTTCTTCCTTTGCAAAAGCCAACACGGGCTTACTCTTTAAGAGAAAATATGCTATTTCAAAACCAACTCCCAGACTGGGATATGAAACCTCTGCTATGAGGAGATCAGCTTCATCAAGGAGCTTAATATCTCTCTCAAAAATTTCTCTAGGCTTTGCGCCACGCTCAATATCTAAAACATCTTCAACAACATGTTCGGTTAAAATTTTGTATCCCTTTTTCTTAAGCCCGCTAACGATCTTCTTCGCTATTTCGAGCGCACTTCTGTCACCTAGCATGGGCGCTGCAAAATACACCTTGATCATTTTATATCACACTTGTGAAAGCTTGATTTTTGTAGTTTCCTTAATGGTGTCAAGCACCACCGAGGTGTAGGTTTTTTCCACACCATGAATCTGTCTTAACTTGTCAACTACGAACTTTCCAAGTTCATCTACATCTTTAACCTTAATTTTCAACAATATGTCCCAGTCTCCAGTAATTATATGCACCTCTTGTACTTCAGGAAAAAGCGAGATCTCTTTGGCAAGCTTTCTTTGGTCTATTCCCATGTTTTTCGTAAAGGATATAAGTATGAAAGCAGATGTATGAATCCCGAGTTTTTTTGCGTCCAATATGGCCCTATAAGCCCTTATGTAGCCCTCTTTCTCGAGCTTGCGGACTCTGGAGTGGGTTGTAGTGATAGGAGAACCTATTTTTCTGCTTAACTCTTTCATCGTTATCTTGGAGTTTTCTTGCAGTATTTCCAGTATCCTAAGGTCTTTTTCGTCGAGCATATCGCAGATACCTTTAAGTAAAAATAATGCGAGAAAGATATACTTTTTTCTCCTCTATTTTTTCGAAAACTTTACAAAAGAATAATAATTGCTGAAGAATATTTAGAGACCGTATCTTTCATAGAGGTTGTTTATCCTATTGATGAGCTCATCCAAGTCGAATTGCTTTCTTTTTTCAATCACATTGTTTACCTCTTCCAAGACGAGAAGGACAGCAATAAATTCTACAGTGCGTTCTATCTCTCTAATGAGCTTTTTGACAAATTTCAGCGATTTTAAAATAGTAATTTCCTCTGGGAGAGGAACGAAAAAACTCACGCTATACATGTCGCCAGCAAAATCTATCATCGGATTGTCTATGAATCCCCACTTATCAAAGATATC
>CAZJJA010000099.1:0-4670 GCA_964546235.1 uncultured Thermofilaceae archaeon
AAGACCATCGCCTTCTTTAAAACCTTATAAATTTCTTCCTCATATCTTGATACGTCCTTTATTTTCACGTTCTTCGCTAAGCTTTGAACCTCCTGAAAGCCGAAAACCATGAGGTATACATATGCTGCAGATGATAGAGTTATCCATATAAGCGTAGTGATATCTCCCTGGAAGGGTATATGTGAGAGAGACGCTAAAATATTTTCGAGAAGAAAACCTCTTTGCCATACCTCTTGAAAGAGGAAAAACATGTGAGCCAAGAATAGTGTTAAAAAGGCCGATGTTATGATTTTTTGCCAGTCGACCATTGCTTCCCAGTGATCATATAATGTTAGTACGACGAAAGATAATGCAATAAAGAGGAGAATTCTTATTACAACAACAAGCGTGCCTGAAAGCCTTAATCCTATAAACGGAAAAACATAGCTTGTTATAAGATCTATCGTTATAAGTAAGTTGAAAGAGGCTAACGCAACGTTACCCACCCACATAGTGAATCTTGAGATTATGTAGAGGTAGTGTTTGGAGCCGAAAGCGTTTCTCAAGAAGGAGGGGCCGCCCACATATTTTCCTCCTATTATTTTCATGCTATAGAAGAACATTTTGCTGTAGCCGTATGCTAATGCCATAGCTGAGAGAGATGCAAGCAACATTCCTGGAAACGCGAGTGCGCCGAAATGTTCCACGCTGTAGGGGCTTAGCACAAAAGCTGAGGGACCTATTGTGGCTCCTAGGCTAATAGCAAGTAATGTCCAGAAACCGTACTTTTTCTCTTCACGCTTTTTTTCAAAGTATTTTTTCACAACTTTTAGTTTTCTTGAAGCTTTGTCCATAAATATCCTTATTATAACAATAGAGATAAGAAGCAACGGTACAAGAGTCATGTATATTAGGATATATGGTAGGTTTGGCGATATTACAAGAAGATCCAGGATTAACGGTAAAAAGAGTATAAATGTAACTACTTCAGCTATACCCTTGGGTAGCGTCGATATTTGAAGAAGCGAAAGTAAAGTTAAAATCAATAGTACCGTCAAGGTTCCTGCTAAAATAAGGAGATAGTTTGATAATTCTTCTATAAAGTCGCTTATCTTTGTCTCCCTTAACACTCTTTTAAGCTTATCGAACATTTTCTACCTCCTTAGAAGCTATACTTATAAGATGCGCCTGGTAAAGACTCGCAATAGCGATAGCCATCATTACAAAGCCTATAATCTTAAATATGGGGTCTATAGCTGCTAGAAGTTGCGGATTCTCGGAAATCATTAAGAGTGTTTTCTGTATTGTACTTGTAGCATTACCATGTCCCTGTCCAAAGAATATATAGGGTGGGAAGAAGAGATATATGCCCATTATAAAAGATATTGAGGCTGTGAGTATCCATAATCCTTGCATCACTCGTTGGAGAGTCTTGTTTACTATCCAGGGAGATGATGCTATAACAAAGAACTTTCTCGTTGTCTCGTCTTTTTTCATTTTTTCAACAATAGGAGCTATTTCAAATTTGTCTTGAGTTGATATTTTTCTAATAACCATATATGTTAACAGGTCCAAGTTTTTTAGACCGTCCTCGACTTCTTCTAAAATAGCTATTGCTTCTTCATTATCTTTTACAATTTCTTTTAATTTACTTAACTTCAATAGAATATTATCGATATCTTCAACATCTTGCAAATTTTTGGACACATTCTTTAATCTATTTTACACATATATATGTGATTTTACTAGACTCTTATAACCAAAAATCTTTAAGGCATAGTATATAAAGCACCCTCTAGAAAAATTATCGAAAAGTAATGGTGCAGGAGCTTTTAGGCGTAGCACTCCTAATACTACTAGGAAAAATATTCGAAGAAATCTTTGTCAGAAAAGGCTATCCGCCCCTAGTCGGATGGGCACTAGCAGGCATAATACTTGGGCCCGCGATCTTCAACTTCGTCGAGCCCACGCCCGAACTACTACTCTTGACGAGCATAGGGGTCTATATATTCTTCTTCCTCATAGGCCTCGAAGAAGTGGACATCGAGGGCATAATATCGAGCGTCAATGTAAAACACATAATCGTCCCGATCGTCGCCACGGTTGTAAACATCCTGGCTCTAATACCTATAGGATATGTTTTCGGTCTAGACATAAGGGAAAGCCTAGCTCTAGGAGTCATAGCCGCGATACCCACCTCCAGCGTAGTCGCTAAAACATTAAGTGACCTGAGTCTCTTGAAGTCCAAGGAGGGAATATCGATCTTTTCATACATACTGGCTGGAGAATTCGTAGCACTGCTATTCGCAACCACACTCCTAGAACTTGGAGTCAACACAGCTATCGACTTTAAGCAAGTGCTTTTCCAGCTCGGTGAAATGGTTATATATTTTGTTGTGGCAGGATGGGCCAGTGTTTTCGTAGTCCCAAAGCTGGTTAGAGGAGTAAAACTCTATATGCTCTCACAGGGAGCTCTCGTGGGCGTGATATTCGGAATTATACTTCTATTTGTAGGAGTAGGAGAAATGTTTGGAGTACACGGTGTTGTAGGCTCCCTAATATTAGGTCTCGTACTGTCAGACGCGTTACTAGAGGAAGAGACAAAGAGCGCATTGGATGTACTAAAACGCATAGGAAACGGGGTATTTATTCCATTATTCTTTGCCTCGATAGGCCTGAGATTCACAATTGAAAACACTATGTTAAACCCTATCTTCGGCTTAGTACTTGTCTTCTTCCTAGTACCCTTCAGGGTTCTACTCCACTACGGGCTTTCCCGCATTGCAGGGCTAGCAGCCAGTAAGGAGATAGCCATCTCGCTCATGGCGAGAGGTGCGGTAGACCTAGCCATCCTTGGACCCTATCTCGACATTGGCTTAGTTGATGTTGCAACATACTCTATCATAGTCGTCACGTCGATCGCAACCTTGATACTCTACCCGATTATGGCCAGGAAATACTATGCACAGGAGCTTGGAGAGAAGCTCGAAACATTACCCTTGATGCCACTAATAGCAAGACATATCCTCGGCATGATGAAGGTGAAGGACGTCATGGATAAGCCGATTTTCGTCAAACCGAACACAAAAGTCGCTACAGCCAAACAGATGATAGAAGAAGAGGATGAAGACTGCGTGGTTGTGAGCGACGGTAAGGGTGGTTGGAGCATAGTCCTAAGGGAAGATCTCATGAACGCAAACCCTAACGAGAGTGTGGAGAAGTTTACAAGGAAGCCTAGACTAGAGTTAAGCCCCGACGACAACCTTTACACAGCACTTGAGGAAATGTCGCTTTCACGAGAAAGAGTAGTCTTGGTTAAAAATAAGAAAGGAGAAGTGGTAGGTGTAGTCGGTCCACACACGGTTTTGAAAAGTATTATTAAGGGTAAGTCTAGGAAGAGCAAGTCTGAGGAGCAGTGAATATATCGCTCCAATACCTTATATTTTATTGCTGATCCGCCATGAAGAGAGAGGCGGCTGCATTCAGCATAGGGACAATTTTGGGTATAGCGCTGGTAGGTTTTGGAAGAAGCATCGGTTGGGCACTGAACAAGGGGTTCACTTTCACGTTATTGTCCCATTACACAGAGTCCGCGTTCATAAAGGGCGTAATCCTTGGAATAGAAGGGTTAATAGGAATAACTCTACCCTTCATAGTGGGCTGGTACAGCGACACACTCACTTGGAAGATTGGGCGACGAAAACCCTTCATCCTAATTGGAGGAATCTTCGCTGGTTTGTCGATATATCTTGCATACCTCTCCTACAGCCTAGCGTTGCCATTAGAACTCTTTATTTCGTTCCTCATAGGGTTTTACTTCTTCATGCATGTAGCCACCTCTCCTTTCAGAGCACTGATGCCAGACCTAGTCGAAACGGGCTACCGTGGGCGTGCAAGCGGGATCATAACGTTTTTCGAGGTATTCGGGAATATCTTTGGCTTCATATTTGGCGCATACTTATGGGACCTAAACGAATCCTATCCTTTCCTGATGGGACTGATAATCCTCCCCACCACAGTTCTACTCCTATTCCTAGCAGTCGAAGAAAAACCTGTAGTCGTAGAAAAGAAGGAAACAATAAAAGAGTATCTGAAGAAGCTAAGTGAAAGACACGACGTGCTTCGGTTCTACGTTGCACAGTTCCTGTGGTGGCTGGGCTTCGAACTAGTAGCAGTTTTCTTCGTCGGAATATTCGCATATATCCTCTTCGACAACGCCACAGAAATGGCTGTAAAGAAGGCTACAGGAACAGCCGTCTACCTGATGGGACTCTTTAACATAGCCGCCGTTCTGGGAGCATTGCCTGGAGGATGGATATACGACAAAGTAGGTAGAATAAAGGCTATAATCCTAGGCTCGTTAGGCTTTGGAATCCCCATTTTTGCAGGATTATTTGTCCAGGGGACATTTGATACAGCCATAGCACTATTTCTTGGAGGGCTCGGCTGGGGAGTACTACTGTCTGCTTCATACCCTGTTCTAGCCGACCTCCTCAGCGTGTTTAAGGAAGAATACTTCAATGGGAGATACTATGGACTCTTCGAGGCGTCCCGCTCACTTCCTCTTCTCATTGCAAGCGTGCTCGGTGGAGCACTGATCGATGCCTTTGGTGGCAATTACAGGGTGATCTTTCCTTCAGCCGCAATAGCTGTGCTTTTATCTTTGCCCTTCGTTAAAGGAATGAAGAAGC
>CAZJJA010000100.1:0-4658 GCA_964546235.1 uncultured Thermofilaceae archaeon
TTCAGACAGTACTTAGCGAGCTAGGACCAAAGCTACAGAAACTCTTCTAAGAGACAGGCTCACCTCTACCTCCACCAGACGCATAAATACTTGGCTTCGGAGTATAGTTTGGGGACGACTCTTGGAGCAAAAGAAAAAAACCTTATTTTTTTACAAATTTCTCCCATATCTTTTGCTTCTCCCAACGGCTCTATACATGGTCATCTTCGTAGGCTACCCGATTATAGAATCGATAGGACTAGCCTTCACGGACCCGGACACTGGCGCATTTGGACTATACAATTTCGAGACACTGGCGGCAGATTTTCACTTCTGGGACGCATTGAAGTATACCTTCCTTCTCGCTGGGATAGTGATACCGATCCAGGTGTCGTTAGCGCTTGGTGTAAGCGTCCTCCTAATGAGGAAGTTTAAGGGAAATGGTATGGTACTTTACACGTTTCTCATACCTTTGACGATAAGCGACGTCGCAGCTGCGCTGATATGGTATAACATTTTCACTAGGAACGGGTATCTGAACAAGCTCTTGCTCAGCCTGGGCGTTATACAGCACCCGATACAGTTTTTCGGATACCAGTTTAGAAATATGGAGTTCGTAGCCATAGTTACAACGGAGGTCTGGCGAGCCACAGCAATAGTCTTCGTGATAATATTCGCTGGGCTCCAGATGATAAGCAAGGATTATCTCGAGGCTGCAGACGTCTTCGGAGCCACACAGTGGGAAAAGTTCCGCTACATAATTCTGCCGATGATAAAGCCAAGCCTACAAACAGCCCTGATTATAAGGACACTCTTTGCCATGCAGGTCTTCGCAGTCGTATGGATCCTCGCTGGAAGGGATATACCAGTTCTGGCTGGTGAAACATACTACTGGCAGGTAGAACTGAAGAACCCAAATGTAGCTGCAGCCTATGCGCTGATAATTGCGGCCCTATCGATCTTCCTGGGTTTCCTGTACATTAAGCTTCTTAAGCCTCATCATTTGGAGGGGTGATGATGGATGGTGATGTATAAAGGTGAAGCATTAAAGATGATAATAATATACGCGCTTGCTGCAATTGTAGTAGCATGGATAGCAGCACCCCTAACTCTGATATTTGTGTCCGCTTTTTCTGTTCCGCAGGAGTATTATGACATAAACAAGCTTATACCAACCAAGTTCACACTCGACAACGTCAACACGCTTCTGTTTATTCTCGGAGCATGGAGGTCTACTCTAAACAGCATACTAGTAGCTGGCATAACTATTCTCTTCAGCTTCGCACTGGGGCTTCCCGCTGGCTACAGCCTTGCAAGATTCGTCTTTAAGGGCAAAGACTTTTTCAAGCTAGCTATAATAGGACTAAGAATGTTCCCTGTGCTCGTCCTGGCAATTCCACTTGTCGTCATCTACCTTAGGATAGGGCTAGCAGATACTCTCCTTGGAGTAGCGCTAGCTCACACTGCCATGACACTGCCATTCGTGGTTCTCATTACGTCGAGTCTCTTTGCAGGAATACCTGTAGACTATGAGGAAGCCGGCCTCGTCTTTGGGTTATCTAGAGCAGAGACATTCTTCAGGATAACAATGCCCCTCGCTTTGCCAGGACTAACAGCAGCGGCGATATTTGTGTTTATCATGAGCTGGAACGAAGTATTCATAGCTAGCGTATTGACTCTAGTCAATAGGACGTTGCCAGCGGATATACTAGTCTCTGCGCTTAACGCACCAGACCCACTAAAATTTGCGGCAGGATTCATAATGGTCCTGCCTGCCATGATTTTCGTGTTTTTTGCAAGGAAGTATTTGATACAGGTTTGGGGTATAACCATAAGGTGAGATGTATGGTTGAGGTTAGGCTGGAAAACTTAGTTAAGAGGTTTGGAAAAGTCACCGCAGTAGACCATGTCACACTCACTATACGTGATGGAGAATTTGTTGTCCTGCTAGGGCCTAGCGGCTGCGGAAAAACAACAACCCTCAGACTTATCTCAGGGCTAGAACTGCCCGACGAGGGACGTGTATACTTTGGGGACAAAGACGTCACCTACCTGCTTCCAAGGGAGAGAAACATAAGCATGGTGTTTCAGAGCTACGCGGTCTGGCCCCACATGACAGTCTATGAAAACATAGCCTTTCCGATGAAAATAAAGAAGAAGCCCGAAGAAGAGATAAAGGAGAAGGTCAAGTGGGCTGCAGAACTCCTCAGGATAGACAATCTTCTTGACAGATATCCACACCAACTCAGTGGAGGACAGAGACAAAGAGTAGCTGTTGCTAGGGCGATAGTGGTAGAGCCAGCTGTTCTTTTGATGGACGAGCCTCTGAGCAATTTGGATGCACTTTTAAGAGTGTTGATGAGAAGCGAGCTAAAGAAGCTTCAACGTAGACTGAAGGTGACAACGATCTATGTTACACACGACCAGGTTGAAGCCATGGTTATGGCCGACAGGATAGCCGTCATGAATGAAGGAAAAATAATGCAGGTTGGGACACCGAAGGAGATATACGATAAGCCACAAAATATTTTCGTTGCAGGATTCATTGGCAGTCCAAGGATGAATTTCTTCGAGGCAAGTGTTGAGGACACAAAACTGGTTACAGGTGGGCTAGAGATAGAATTGCCAGAACAAGCTAAGCAGTTGCTGGAAAAATATAGCGATGTGATTGTGGGTATCCGTCCAGAAGACATTCATCCAGTAGATCGAGGTATACCGCTTGGCGTTAATCCTGTAGAGGTGGAGGGGACTGTAGACTTTATCGAAGGGCTGGGTAGTGATACAATTGTGCACGTGAAGATAGGAGACATATTGTTGCTCATGAAGGTTCCTGGAGCCTATGCGGCAAGTATCGGATCACGTATAAAAATTGCATTAGATTTAAACAAGCTTCATGTTTTTGATAAAAACACGCAAAAAGCAATTTTATAGATTTTTTATATCTATTTTGTTTTTATGTTTAAGTCCATGTTGATTGGTTCTTAATTGTTTGTCGTTGGATTATAAACGTATTATATATATAATTATGTTTACGTTAATATACATAAGTGTAATATATGAAGGGAATATCACATATAGTAGCCATTTTGCTGTTAATAGTTATTACAGTGTCCGCATCTATATTAACCTACTTATACATATCAAGCATGACTTCGGAACTCTCAATGCAAGCATCGCAAAAACTGCCAAGTAAGATTAAAATTGAGGGAATAGATATTGCTGTTGACGGCACCATAATTCTCTACGTTAGAACCCTTGATGATTACAATGTCACATTAGACACTTTCTATCTCGTTGACCCTCAAAACGACATGGTTTTAACTTCCTATAAATACACAGTAGAGCTTCATCCTGGCGAAGTAGCTAGAATATATGTCCCTTCTATAGTTTTTCGAAGAATAAACCTGCCAGATAGAAGTTTTCTTATATTAAAAACAGGTAGTGCTGAAGCCACAACAAGTGTCGGAAATATTCCAATGTCTGTTTTTAAAGAAGCATTAAACAAGAAGTTCAAGAAGATAGGTTATAGGGCTTATAGATCGCGTGCTAATTTGGCTGTTAATCATTTTGTCGTATTGGATCCGATAAGCGGAAAGTTTAGATTCTACGAAAACACGAAGGGAGAGGAATATTACGGCTATGCTCCAATATATACTGATACAGATGAGATTTTTATACCAAACTGGGTTCCTTGGAACCAAAGACCCTTCGATTCTCCAGTACTAGTTATAGTTAATCCGACCCATGGTCATAGAGATTGGGTGTTTACTGTCAACCTCAATGGCGTATATTACAGGTTTAAGCTGGATGCAATAAGTGACGATGTAGTATCGGATTACCTTTTTCTTTGGGAGGATCTATACAACCCTATTATTCCGCCTGGAAGCATCGATGATTGGATGGATCATGTTGTAAGAGTGTCTCTCTTCCTTAATGGAACATATAGGGTTGCGGTCTACAGGGCTAAGGGCGGATATAGACAAGCGTTCTACGTGGGTATATTGTCTTTTACTATCTATTTACAGGACCCTGTTTCAGGATGCTGTGTCTCAAGTATATCTGCTATAGGCACGGTAAACTGTGGTGACAGTTGTGTATATTGTAAGGATTTTGGTGCCTATTGGGCAAACATTGTTGGAGGATACTATACGGAGTTCTACCATACGAATGTTACTCCATGATAGGTAAATGTTTTTTATTTATTAATAAGAATTTTTTTTAAATCATTCATCCATATTTATATCAAGAATATATTTTTAATAAAAAGATAATATTGATAAAAAACAAAAAAGATAGTAAGAGATTTATAGAAGAGCTACTTTATTATTGTCGGTGAAAGAGAATGATAGAGCAGATTCTCTTTGACCTACTAAAGACAATAATTGAAGCTATTCCGAGTGTTATTGCAGCGCTCATTATTATTGGTATCGGTTACATTATCGGAGAAGGTGTTGGTAAAGCGGTTAACAAGCTCATCGAGATGACGGGAATCGAGAGAGGATTCGACAAGACGGAAACAGGCAAAGCTTTTCGTACAGCAGGAATAGACTTGAGCAACTTTGTTGGTAGTTTAGTCAAGGCTTACGTTATCATAATAGCATTAGCCATAGCTCTACAGATAATACAGATCGGAGATCCTGTCAGAACATACATTATTTGGATCGCCGACTACCTTCCTA
>CAZJJA010000101.1:0-4638 GCA_964546235.1 uncultured Thermofilaceae archaeon
GTCTTCAATCACTTGACTTCTGTAAGCCCAATAGTATTCACCTGTTGTCACCACGACTATATAGTAAATTTCGTCCGAATCTGTCCCTTGATCCCAGCTTGATTCCTTGATGCATAGTCCTCTAGTGAGCCTCATGATATAGGCGTTTCCGTAGACACGGATTTTTACGGCATTGCTTTGCTTGCCTCCCCTTGTCACCCAGATATAGTAGTCGCCAGTGGGTATCTTTTCGGGTATTTTTGCCTTGAGGAGTCCCGCTATATATGTTGTTTCAAGTTTTTGTCCTTGTCCTGGGGATGTGCCTATCCACACTTTGGTGTTTTTGTCAAAGCCTCTTCCGAAGACATATATGTTGTTGCCTGCCACGCCATAGGGTGTGTCTTTTTCCCACTTTTGGGATTTGTCTAGGAGGCTTTTAGGGTCGCCTTTTTTGAAGAACGGTTCTATGCGGCTTATTTCTGGTTCTGCTCCGGTATACTGTCCCAGAATATTTGGTATCATTATCTTTATGTTGTTTGAGAGCCTCTGCCTGATGGCGCCTTTAAGGTTAGGAGTTATTCCAGACTTTATAAGACTGGAGAAATTTTTAGAGAGACCAGCTAATATTAGCTTATCCCAGAGGGACAGTTTGTTTATTTCCTGGAGCAAGCTTCTCTGCTGTTGTTGAGTCAATCCTTGTTTTGTCAGGATCTCTATAAGTATACTATCAATCTCTTTTGAAAGTTCTTCTTGTCTTTGGATAGTGTCCTGTATTTTTTCTCGAATCTTTTCCCATAAGGCTTTCTTATCCGTATGTTTTATTTCTTTTACGAAAATTGTCGTCGTATCAGTTGGCATGGTGAATATATATAGGAGATATGAAACCTGGTGTTTTCCTACGTCTTGAGCGTTAAACGTTGTCGAAATCTCGTTTTGACCTGGTAGGAGTAAGACTGGCTGAATGGATAACGGTTGCTTATCTGCCTCCCATGCTCCTATCACTATTGCGGGTAGGCTGCTTGTTATTAGGGAATTTATTGTGACTGATTCTCCTTGTTCGACTAGCACGGTGTCTAGTTTTTTGGAGTCTTTGCCAAGTGTGTAAACTTCTAGTTTTTGTATTCCAAGCGATGCGAGTATTATATTTGCTAGAATAATGGTTATTAAAACTATAATTATCGTATAAATTTTTTATATTTCACCATCATTTGCACCCTTTTTGTTCTTTTTCATAATATTATTTTAGACAAAATATATATCAATTTTATTATGTAAAAATTTGTATATTCTTCATTAAAAATAAATAGATTTAATACAAAATATCATAACTATTTCTTATCCTTCTGCTAGAGTCTACAGTTTAACTAATTTTAGATAATGCCTGCTAACAAACCAATAGATGTAGTTAGTATTTTATTGTATTCGTTACAAAAAGTGTTCTTATAAAAGTTTTAAGTTTATTTAACAATTTAATATTTATAGGAATAAAGAATAAAAATTGGTGAAGGTTAATGAAGGGTTTAAGCAACCTGGTTACGCTTATCCTAATTATAGGTGTAGTGGTAGCTTCTTCAATAATTTTCTACCTTTGGGAAACAGGTTTTCAAAGCAAGATCTCAAGACAGGCGACAGCCAGTAAAGGCACAATTTTAAAGATTGAAGGAATTTCTTTGGAAAACGGTACACTACACGTTTTTGTTAGAAATCTTGGGGAGGCAAAAGCTATAGTAGATAGGGTTTATCTGGTTGACCCGGTTGATGGAGAAGTTGTACTGGAGCTTGTCCCAGCAGGTTCGCCTGTAGTTATAGGCGGTGAAGAGCTTCGAGAGATTATTGCTATTAGCCCAATGCCTGTTTCTGGAAAATATGTAGTGAAGATCGGTTCGCAAGAAGGGGTTGAGGTGATTACAGGTACGAGCTACTACTTGGAGCTAAAGGCATTTGGCATTAGGATAAATGAGGTGGAAGCTAATCCTCCCGGTAGTGATAGGGGATATGAATGGATTGAGCTTTACAATCCTACCCCCAATCCCATAGATTTAGCTGGATACGAGATTTGGGACAAGAATCCTGGGCGTAAGCTTTGTACTATTGGTGTAAACTGCGTCTCACCATCTACGGTTATTCCCCCCAACGGATACCTTGTTGTAGGTGGTTGGTCTGGATTCTTGAACAACAGGTGTAACAGCAAAGATGGAGTTGTTCTGAAAAACAGTGCTGGAGAGATTGTGGACGAGACTCCGCTCTTCTGCGATGAATGGAACACTGCTGAAAGTTATCAGAGGATACCGGATGGTGTTGGTGAATGGAGCTTCTCTTTGTCTACAGAAGGATTTTCGAACAGGATAATCAAGCTTTACATAAACGAATACGAGGCTAATCCTCCTGGAAACGACCTTAACTCTGAATGGGTGGAAATATACAATCCCAACGATTTCCCAGTAGATATAAGTTATCTCAGACTATATGATGCTAACGACCACTACAGGAGGATCGACTTTAACAGTATTGTCCCGCCCCATGGATTTTTTGTCTTCGAGATCCCGGGTAGAATTTTGACAAACAGTGGAGACAAAGCAATACTTAAGAGTCCTAGAGCAAATGGTCCAGTGTACGACGAGACGCCATTTCTCGTGGATCGCGAGAACGATAACAATACATGGCAACGGTCAATCGATGGCGGAAGTGAATGGGTTTTTAAGGCTGCGACTAAAGGTTCCTCTAACGGATAACCTTATCGATTTTTCTACATGTAAAACAACGCGCTAAATTCTTGGCTTATGTATATTACATAGTCTCTCATGTAGAAAGAGTTAATATACGCAGTTAATAAAAATTGATGATAATTTCTGGAAGCATTGTTCTTCCAGAAGATCTAAAAAGCATCCTTGGGAAAGATGAAAAGATTCTCTGGGCTAAAAAGCCGAAAAAGTTTCCCTATGTATTCAGGTACATGTTCTTTACAATCACGGCTATTTCCTTCATGATTGTACCTCTCTTCGTCTACGCTCTCGCGCCCAAAGTTCTATCCGAAATACCTGTCATTTTCTTCTTTTTTCGTATGGGAGGGATTTCTTACACTCATGGCAATCGGACCACTATACGACTACATTGCTTGGAAAAACATATGGTATGTTTTAACCAATAAGCGTATCATCGTTAGAAAAGGCGTTATCGGCATCGACTACGACATGCTAGAGCTGGAAAACATACAACAGGTAAACGTTAACGTAGGTTTTTCGATAAAATTTATGGCACCGGCTTTATTATATTACAATCCATAGGAGTGACTCCGTTAACTCTGCATGCCATCGAGAAACCTTATGAGGTTCAAAAACTTATAAGAGAAGCTATAGAAGCAGTTAAAAGTTGTAGATAGTACATACATTTTTTCTCAGATTTTTTAGCCTTTGATATGACTGTCTAAACTAATGTATGAAAAATAGATTTGAACAGATAGAGGTAATTAGTCAATAGAGCGCACACTCGACTTTTAGAAAATATGGATGGTATCTGAAATCAAGTGAAAAACCAATATCACTTTTAGAGAGCTGAGAAAACAACGGATATCCTTTTCGAAATTCAAGAAAAGCAAAAACAAATATTTATTGTATCGAATGAACAAAACTTGCACAGAGTTCAGCTAGAGTGGAGTGAGGCGTTGGAACAAGATAGAGTGATCGGCGAGACTAGAAGATCCTTGGAGAAACTTGAAGGATAACATTTTACACTAACTATCTCATTATAATAGTAATGAGCGATACACTCCAATACCATATTAAGTGTAAGAAAGGAGACGTTGGCAAATACGTCTTTCTGCCAGGTGACCCTGGAAGAGTACCCTTTATTGCTAGTTATTTTGATGAATATTGGAAAGTTGCCGAAAACAGAGAATATGTCACTTACACGGGTCTTGTAGACGGAATAAAAGTGTCGGTCACGTCTACTGGAATAGGCTGTCCTTCTGCCACAATCGCAGTCGAGGAACTAGCAAATATTGGAGCGGAGGTCTTTATCCGAATAGGGACATGCGGTGGCATTGATCCCAGCATCCATGCTGGCGATATCATTGTGGCTCAAGCCGCTGTTAGAGGAGATGGAGCTACGCGGGAATATCTTCCTGTAGAGTATCCAGCTGTCGCAGACCACGAGGTTGTCGAGGCACTTATAACCGGGGCTAGGCGTGCTGGTTTTGAGCCTAAGGTCGGGATTGTTTGGACTCATGACGCATACTATAGGGGTACTTGGGTTGGCGAGATGCCAGAGAGAGTTAGGCGTGTATATGAGCCTTGGCTCGAGGGAGGGGTTCTGTGTGTCGAGAACGAGGTTAGCGGCATATATATTGTCAGCCGTATTAGGAGAAAGAAGGCTGGTGCTATAATTCTCTGTATGGGCAACAACCTGGTCGAGGAGCTTGAGCCTTTCACAGACGAGGACTATAAACGTGGAGTCGACAGGATGGTTAGAGCGGCCATAGAGGCTATAAAGATACTTGAGAAGAGGAGTGAAGAAAAGTGAGACTACTCATAAAAGACCTCGAATACGTGGTCACACAGGACAGGTTTAGGCGGGTGCTTCCAGGCTACTCTATACTCATAGTGGATGACGAGATCGAGGCAATTGCTCCTAGCGAAGATATACTTTCAACCTATACGCCAG
>CAZJJA010000102.1:0-4497 GCA_964546235.1 uncultured Thermofilaceae archaeon
ACGCTCGGGTACAGGCTGGCAAAGTCTACTACTACGACATTGAAGTAGACTCCGGGGATGGGGTCGATGACTATTGCTCCCATGTATTTTTTGCCTTTAATTATAGCTTTAGTCACGGTTTGACCTTTCATGGATTTTATGTCTTCTGGGTTTGGTATCAGCCATCCTCGCCGTCTGTGTTCGTAGTAGAACAGGTTTTTGATCCATGCGGAGATGTTGTGTCGTGTTAGGTCGTCGAGAGGTAGTTTTGATATCCTCATCATTAGGATAATGAGTTTCATGACCAGGTCGTCGTTGAAGGAGGTAAGTCTGTAAGTTATTTCGGCGTCTCTGAAGCTGTATTCGGCGAGTTTCTCGTAGGTCATCTCCGAGATGGGTTCTTCGTGTTCCACCTTACCTTCGCCGAGGAGTGCCGTTGCTATTTCATCGAGTGTTCTTCCTTCACGGTATTTGTTCGAGAAAGCGTATACTCTCATTGACCTGTTTGTGAAGAATTTGTAGAGGTCGAGGTGTATTCCGGGGATAACTCTTGCTTCTTCCATTCGGGGGGACCATTCTATCGGTATTTCTTCTTCCCTAAACCCAAGCCTTAGTGCTCTGTTGTAGAGGTAGGGCATATCGAAATGGTCTCCGTTGAAGGTTATTACGAGGGGGTATTCTCTTATGAGTTCGAAGGTTTTCTTTAGGAGTTCTTTTTCATCTTCAAAAAACGTTATTTCGGCATCCTTTAATGTTATTTTCTTTGTCTCTTCTCTTCTTTTTAACAGGTATACGCCTCTTTTTCCGTCGGAGGAGTAGTATGATACGGCGATTACTGGATATGCTGCTTCCTTAGGGTTTGGGACAAGGTCTACTAGGGACTCTACTTCAATGTCTATTGCTATTCTCTTTAGCTTTGGTATCGGTGCTTCAAAAAGTTTTGCCCATTGTAGTGCTTCTTGTGCGAGATCTTTTTCCTTATAAATCGAGGTGATTTTTTCTCTCATATCAGGAGATAACTCGACGTCTACGGGGATTGGTTTGCCGTTTTCAAGCCTGTAAGGCATTCCTGGAATTAGCCCGTTATCGTATATGTAGTTGTGGTGATACTTGATCTTTGCCTCCCATGCATGTCCCTTTAATATATCTCTTAGACTTCTCCTACTTCCGCCTACAGATAATGGGTCAAGCGCCACAATCTTAGTCATTAATATCCAGCGGTCGTTTAACGCGTCGTATCTTTCTACAACTTCTAAGTAGTCGAACCCCTTATGCTTTAAAACATCGGGAAATTTTTCGATGATTTCGTCTGGAGAGTAGTCTGTTAAAAGGTATGGTTTATGGTTTGTGTAGTCGGGGATGTCTTTTATTTTCTGCGAAAGATCGTCATAAAATATCAGATGTGCTTTTCTGTCTTTGCCATTGTATCTTACTGAAAGAAGATAAAGCATTAGAATCCCCTTGTAAATCGCTCTGTCTTCCAAACATTTTTCCTATACGCTTTTTTGAACTCTTTATAATGTTCTCGGCATAGGTAAACTCTTCTCGAAGATGAGTTTTTAAGTTTAAATCCCACCTTGCTTTCCTCGACTTTTTCGCGTGAAATCGACCTTATAGCGGGTTTATCGCAGCCTTCTACACTACAAGCTTGGCCTTTAGCTATCCTACCCATAAACATCACACAGAATTATAACACGCTAGAAATGTATAAAATGTAACGGCTAAGAGTGGGAAAATTTACTTGTATCGCTTAGGGCGAAGGTCTCTGCTCTTACACCTTCTGCATCTTTCAGCGTTCCAGGGATTTCTGGCCCCACATCTTCTGCATATCTTTACCTTAAAGTTGGCTTCTAAGGCAATTTGTAGTTTCTCTGGATCTCTTATCGGCATACGCTACACACCCCTTACACATTCATGTCTCTGCGGTTAAAAAAATTTCTATGCCAGTCGTGCCATGAGGTATGCGTCTTCTCCGTCAAGATAATACCCTTTTATAACCTTAATCACCTTGAAGCCGAGCTTCTTGTAGAGTCTAATCGCTGGCTCATTGCTAACTCTAACCTCAAGGTAGTACTCGTCTGCTCCATAGAAGTTTTTCATAGCATCCATTGCTTTTTTCATTAATGCGGTTCCGATACCTTTTCTCCTAGCCTCTTTTATAACTGCTAACGAGACTATGTGTCCTTTCTTCCCCACCCTTTCGGGCTGTGTATACAGGTTGTCGAACTCGACACGGCACATAATGTATCCGACGACCTTTCCGTCCATTTCTGCTACAAGGAATGCCTTTGGAAAGTTTCTTAGATGCATTTTGAAGTAAAACATTGGGTAGTTTTCTGGTAAAACGGTCTTGTTAATATACATTACAATGTTTAAGTCTTCTTCTGAAGCTTCTCTAATTGTGAACTTTGGTTGTTCCTGGGCCAAGAGATACACCAAGTCTTCAAAATATTTTGCCCGTATATTTATGACGGGGCGTATTCCATTGTGTGTAAAGAGATTTTCTTGACTTCCAATTTAGTAAAGAAGAAAAATAGGTGAAAATTGAGGAAAAATTATTCTTCAATAAGAACTCCTAGGTCCTTTAATTTCTGATAAATCTTATTGACAGCCTCTTTGACTTGTTCTTCCTTCTTTGCACCAGTGCATACAACTTTTCCGCTAGAGAATATCAGGAGCACAACTTTGGGATCTCTCATTCTATAAATAAGTCCAGGAAATTGCTCGGGTTCATACATGGCTCCTTCTAGCAGAAAGGCCGCTCTTTCAAGATCTACGCCAGCTTTTAGGTTTGCGCTAGCCACGACATTTTGTATCTCTATAATTGGCTCATTTTTAATCTCTATTCCATGGGATTTTAGTAGCTTTATGATACTTTTAACTGCTTTATATACTTCTGACTCGGATTTTGCGCCTGTACAAACCATTTTTCCGCTTGAAAAGATTAGTGTCGCGGTTTTCGGCTTGTTGAGTCGCAACACTAGACCGGGAAACTATCGGATCCTGGGTCCGGAGACCCAGGATGTTCCGGGCTATACTCAGCGTTAGGCACCCTTTCGGCTATTTTCTCCAGGTCTAGTTTTTGGTTTAACGTTACGGATGCTACGACGTTTTGTATCTCATAAGTTGGTTTTGCTATACCTTATCACCTCGATACTTTTCTTTTCAGTATTTATATACTCAAGGTATTTAAATACCTAAGTTTAAAATACTAAGACCAGGTTTAATGCCATAATATTCTTTCAACGAATAGTTTAATTGCACCGAGATAGGGTATGACCAGAACAACTTTTCCTTTGATGTCCTTTAGGGTTGGTCGATAACTGTCTGGAAAGTTGTTTGCATCACCTTTTGTAGTGAAGCGTGGCCCGTTTTTTTCTATTATTCTATGAACTATCAGTGTTCTCCCGTTGTCATAAACTATAACATCTCCTATATTGTATATTGACGAGCCTGTCACAACTACGATATCGCCCACATGAAGTGTGGGCTCCATACTCCAACTAGATACAACAGCTAGAGGGACTTCGGTGTTCAAAATTTTTCCCAACAAGAGAAAGAATACAGTAATGATTGCTAAAAATGCGACGAAGATTATGATTTCTTGGTAATTTTTCTCTTTTTCTTTAGGCATCGCAATAGTCCCAGTATAGGGGATGTGGATAAAACTTTAAGTCTTTGCTTACAATCTAACTCGAAGTAAGAAATATATAGAAGCGATAATTTTCAACCTTGCTAGGTAGGTGAGAGTTATGGCTCAGGTAGCTGGAGCTGGAACAGGTCAGGGCCAGTCTATACCAGTTTTGGTTTTAAAGGAAGGTACACAGAGAACCACTGGAAGGGACGCTAGGAAAGCCAATATCTATGCTGCAAAGGTTATTGCAGAAGCCCTATCCACATCCCTAGGTCCACGTGGAATGGACAAATTGCTTGTAGACTCTTTTGGAAATGCCACAATCACAGGTGACGGCGCTACAATACTGAAGGAAATGGAAGTACAGCACCCAGCGGCAAAAATGCTCGTAGAAGTCGCAAAAGCCCAGGACGACGAGGTCGGAGACGGAACAACAACTGTTGTCGTTTTGGCAGGACAATTACTACAGGCAGCCGAAGAGCTTCTCGACGAAGAAATACACCCAACCATAATAACAGAGGGCTACGAGAAAGCAATGATCGAGGCCGTAAAACACATCGACCAGATCGCCGAGGAGGTAGATCCACTTGACCGTGATCTTCTCCTCAAAATCTCTAAAACAGCCCTAAGCAGCAAAGTAGTGGCAGAATTCAAAGATTATCTCTCGCAGCTCGTAGTGGACGCGGCACTACAGGTAGTAGAAGAGAAGGACGGAAAATACAGGCTAAGCCTAGACAATATCAAGGTTGAAAAGAAGAGAGGAGAAAGCCTAGAAGAATCAATACTTGTAAAGGGTATAGTGCTAGACAAAGAGGTTGTACATCCAGCAATGCCAAAGAGAGTCGAAAACGCTAAGATTGCCTTAATCGACGCACCACTAGAAG
>CAZJJA010000103.1:0-4390 GCA_964546235.1 uncultured Thermofilaceae archaeon
CCTATTATTATGAAAATAATACTAGTTTTCATTTTTTTCTCATAATACCCATCTGAATTTTGATATTTTAGTTTTATTACATGTATTTATTAAAACTTATATTTTTTTAAATATATTATCCGTTGAAGAAGTGATTTTTTATAAAGTAAAATATTTAGATATAAACTGAAGAAAATATTTTATATTATACGTTATATATGCACGAATACTTTGAGTTAACGTTTTTATTCTTTAGAAAAAAATATAGCTATAAATCAAATATTTATAACCGAGAAAGCTATGGCCTATACATACCGTATTATAGGCCTAGCTGGAAAATTCTCGGAATTCAATCAGGTTTTCACTAACAAGCTTACAGAATCTGGAATAGAAATCACTAACAAAAAAATAGGAGTTAACAGCTCAGAGTTTAACGTAAAATCGACAGACGAAACAGGCTGGATAAAACTCGCTGTCCAAGGATCTGACATCCTAGCAACATTCGACACAGAAAAATCACCTGAAAGAAAAACTCTCGAAGCTGCTCGTGTCGGATTAAGGTTTTTGGGCACGGTTTTATCTGGAGGTAGTGTTGTAGATGCGACAGTTTACTCTGCTGAGGAAAGTTTTAACTATGCCTTGTCCGGAGCAGGCGGAGCATTAGCCTCGACGATAGCATCATGTATTAGATCTACCGAGAGTGAGCTGAGAGAAAAGTTGATGATCGCGCCTGAAACACCGCAAATTCCCTCCATAGAGGATAGCGAATATAATACAATGCTCGTAGACGTCGAATCTAGGCTCATATCTCTTAAAGAAGAGACTATGATATTGAAAGAGGCTGGAAAGAACGTTAATCTAGTCGAGCTTAGAATTAGCAGAGCTGAAAAACTAGTAGAAGAAGCTAAGGAGCTTAAAAAATCCGGGAATGTTGTTGAAGCTTTGGCTAGATTGAGGGCAGCTAATAGTCTTTTAGATAGGGCTGAGAGTTCTCTTTCTACTCTCTGATCCCCCTCTGAAATTGGAAAAATAGGTCATTGAATAGTTTGTTTTATTTTTTATAATATTTCAATTATATTAAAATATAAAACAAAAATTTTATATTAAAGAGTTATCTATAACTATATGTGAAAAATAAGATAATTGTCATAATCCTCATAATAGCCATTATATCAATTCTAGCATTCATAGTGATTCAGCAACTACAAGTAATCAAGAACAATCATAGACAAAACATAGACAAAACGCCGAAACCCTATCCCCAGCCAAAAGAAAACCAATCTATAACCATTCTAGAAAACGGCGAATATATAATACATGCTGGGGATCACGATTTTAAAGCTATGATTTTCGTCCCTAAGGACTGGAATAAAAAATGTGTTATACTTGTCCATGGTCTTGGAAGCAATAGAGAAAAATGGATAAAGGAGAGCGTGGTAAAAGACCTCGTCGATCATAGATTTTGTGTCCTAGTTTTTGACCTTCCTCTTCATGGAAGTAGGGGTAAAATGAAAAGCTTTGCACAGCTACCCATAGTAATTAAGCGCGGTGCAGAAGATGTTTATTTTGCAGCAAATTTCTTAAAGAGCAAAGGTGTAGAAGAAGTCTATCTTATTTCTCGTAGCCTTGGGAGCATAGTTTCTGCAGTAGCCCTCGGCAACGGAGCAGAGATATCGAAGGCTGAACTTTTGCTAGCCTCGGCAAACCTAACCTATCTATCAGAACATAGTAGCGTAGCAACTGATCCAAAAATTAGGTCCGAGATGGAAAAGTGGGCGTCTAACCAGGATATTTTGAAAGAAATAGATCCTTTATACAAGCTACCTAACTATAGAGGTGCAATACATTTTCATTGCGGTAAAAAAGATAAAGTTCTCCCGCCTGAAACATGCCAGCTTGCTTTTGATTCTGCAAGTTTGGTTTCCGAGAAAAAGCTTTTCTGGCATGATACGGGACACTCTATGCCGAAAGACTTGTTTATCGATGAGGCACTAGAGTTTTTCGGCAATTCTCAGGGAAAAACTAGTATTGTTATAAATCCTCCTCTTAAACGTTTTACTTGCAGCTATCATCCTAGCTCTGAACCTCCGATACACGTCTTACTCGTTCTTCATATTGAACCCAGACTAGACCCCCATAGTCATGAAATGCGTCTCGACAGCCCTGAAACTGAGCGAGAATATAATGACGTGAGATCCGAGTTAGAATGGCTACTTGACTTTTGCGATAAGACCGGAGTTAAGATGACAGCGTTATTCAATGGCTGGTATATGCAACTCGCGTTCGAGAAAAATGATCTTAGTTTATTAGAGAAACTTCTAGACTCTGGACACGAAATAGGCACGCATGCCCATAGCATATGCTATGATGATTCAGAGAGGAAGTGGTATCCATGTGCGGATCCCGACAGGTGGTTTTCGGATGCTAAGATAGCAGTAGACCGGGTCCTCAGAGCTATCGGGAAGGGCGAGAATAGAGTTATGTGTGCTATGTTTCCAAGAGGGGAATATTCTCAAGAATGTTCACTTATGAGCAAGTATGGCTACGATATTGGACTTGGAAATAGACCTGAGATCGCCCTTAACTTTTTTGGCCATATTGTCTGGAATCCGTGGAGGCCTTCATGCGTGGATGACTATGATACAAGTCTCGTTGAGAATTTCAGCACTCCTTTCGTTAGCATAGACCATAGGGCTCAGATAGGTTCAACAACTTCTCATGGAGGTGTAGACTCGAGGGCTTCTACACTAAAGAGGCAATTTTTAATGATATTTTTAGAGTGGAAAACAAGAGAGGTTTGTGGTGTAGAAGACAAGATTTGGAGTTGGGGTGTTGTAGATCATCCAAACTATGGATCTCGATATAGGTCAGATATCGAAGATTTCTTTGAGTGGCTCAATAACTACTTTATTGATGTTGTTACTGTTCATGGCAATGTTGTAGCCGTTTATTCAACAGCCTCCGAGGTTACCGATGAATACTATGATTGGGAGTCCTCTAATCCTGGGCGTTCATCATTTTCATACCGAGCTGGAATGGGTTATCCCTACATCACGGAATTTTCGAAGAATATTTTGTTATCCAGTCAATATGTAGGTGAGAAAAACTTTGGATCGAAAATCGTTGGTTTTATCCTGAAGCCTACAGGTAGTTCTACTATAAACGGTTTTACTGTAAAACAAGTCATAATTTTGTGGAATAATGGTCGCTCAAACGCCAGTGTAGACTTGTCAGAGTATTTTAGCAACAAGGTTAATGTATGCACTCCTTGGGGAGAATGCACTACAAGTGATCCCTCAAGAATCACTGTAGGAGACTTGCCGGTTATTGTCTTTAGTTACGGAGCTACTTCTCCTTAATTTTTCTTTTTTGTTTATGAATTGCCTTAATTGTAAAAAACATTGTGTTTTTTATTTGTTGACATATCGATATATTATTATATAACGTAAAAACTATATTATATTGACTAAAAATGCGAAGAAGACCAGACCCCCTATGGGGAGAGCCTCCTCCGAGGAGGCCTGGAAGACCTTTTGCCGAACATAGAAGGTCTGAGCTAGAGATGGCTATAAGGGAACTCGAGAGAAGGATTATAATGTCTCGTAGGAGAGATCTAGCACGCCTCTACAGAGCCCTTAGGAGGGACATGCGGAGGATGCTTGCCGAAGCTACGGGAAAAAAGATGCCTGAACCGACTCCTGAAGAAGAGGAAAAAGAAGAGAAAAACTTCCTCGAAAATATCTTGGGAATAGACATCGACTTTGACACGGGCGATATACTTAAGATGGGTGGAGCAGCCCTCGCAGGGGCTCTTGCTGTCCTGTTAATTACAAATTGGGACGATATATACAATTTCTTCACTAAAGCCAAGGAAGAGGGAAAAAGCGGAGAAGAGTTGAAAGAGGAACTTCAAAATTTTATTCAAGGTTTAATGAACAAGTAATTTTTTTCTTAAGGCCTAAACTCTTCTATAGATATCTCGACAGCATGTTTTCCGCTCTTTCCACCGTCGAGGTCGAAACGTATGAACGGTTTTCTGCTTGAAGCCTTTGTGTGAAAGTCTTCGAGTGTTAAAGCAATCCTCTTATGCTGGATAAAGTCGTCGTTGTCCGATATTTTCAGTGCACTGTTTATTAGATCAGCCACCACGCCCCCTACTCCAAGGATTGCGCTGCTGTCCAATACACATCCCTCTGCGGTCACACCACCTGAGACTGCGGCCATGACGAAACATGTTGCTAGAGCCGCTGTCTTGACAGTGTTATCAACAAACTCTTCAACCTCTTCTGAAATTCCGTCTGACTCATAGGCATAAATGTCTATATAAACTGTATCGTATGGTATGAATGCCTTGCCCTCAAAGCCGAAAAACTGAAGTTCAATAGGGTATCCCTCGCCACTGTCAACGTCT
>CAZJJA010000104.1:0-4321 GCA_964546235.1 uncultured Thermofilaceae archaeon
GGATCGAGCTAGGGGTTCAGACGGTTTTTGATGATGTCTTAAAGAAGGTTAGACGGGGGCATACAGTCGAAGACTCGATAAAAGCTACACAGATCTTAAAGGATTCAGGTTACAAGGTTGTTTATCACTTGATGCTCGCACTACCGGGAATGGATCCTGATAGAGATCTTGAGGCGGCAAAGAAGATATTCGAAAACCCGGACTTTAGACCTGATCAACTGAAAATCTATCCAACTCTTGTAGTTCCGGGGACCGTTCTTTATAAGTGGTGGAAAGAGGGGAAATACGAGCCTTATCCTGAGGATGTTTTGGTAGAGCTGATAGCTAAGATAAAGTCGATTGTCCCTCCATATGTCAGGATAATAAGAGTGAACAGGGATATTCCCTCACAATATATAGTCGCCGGACCTAAGAAAGCAAACCTGCGAGAAATTGTGTGGAACTATATGAGAAACCGAGGCTTAAAGTGCAGGTGTATAAGGTGCAGGGAAGCAGGCAGAGTGGCCGTCCGAACAGGAATTAGGCCTTCACTTGATAGAGCGAGAATATGTAGGTTGGATTATGAAGCCAGCGGCGGCTTGGAGATTTTTCTATCCTACGAGGATCCTGTACTAGATGCCTTGTTTGGTTTCATCAGGTTAAGGATACCTAGCGAAAAAACGCATAGATGGGAGATGAAGGGGAGAGTCGCGGTAATAAGGGAGCTACATGTCTATGGTCCCGAAATCCCCGTTGGCGAAAAAGGTGAAGGATGGCAGCATAGAGGTATAGGTTCTAGGCTTCTGAAAGAGGCTGAAAGGATAGCAAGAGATGAATTTGACATAAAGAGACTGTATGTGATATCTGGTGTCGGTGTCCGAGAATATTATTACAAGAAAGGTTACAAGAGACTAAAGAACTCCTTCTATGTCTACAAAGATTTATAATTAGATGTATAATTAGATTTAAGGAAATAATATTTCATTTTTGCTTGTTTTCATAATAAAATCGTGCACATTCTAATTTAGGCATGGCTAAGGATAGAAAGCTTTACTAATGTAACAAGGAGTGTAAAGATTGGATGAGGAAGGAGGTTTCGTCTGAGTTTATGATGACTAGTTCCACCCCCTGACGCTCTATACGTACCATGCTGGGAGTCCTTCTTTCGTCCTTGCTTGTTTTTCTGCTTCTTCGAGTTTCTTTAGTTCTTCTTCTTTTTTCTTTAATTCTCCTATCAGTTTTTCTAAGTTTGTGAGGTCGACTTGTATTTTGAAAATTTTTGATAAAGCTTTGATCACTTCTTTTGCTGCAGCTGGGTTGGGTTCTGGTGTTGTCGTGCTTCCCATCAACACATAGCTTTTTAGTCCTTCAAGAGATGCAAGCGCTGGGAGAAGACCGCAGGCTCCCGTGATTGTGCCTCCTTGGCTTTTTCTGAAACCATATTCTTTTAGTTTTTCTGCGATTTCATTCTCTGTTGCAGCGTAATATACGGCTGTTTCCCCGCTGTCTGCTGTCGTTCCACAAACTGCTACTACTTCTACTCCTCCTTTTTTCTTGAAGTATTCTATGACTTTTTGTGCAACTTCATATTGAGCCCAGCTTACGGGCTGCACTTCGCCTGCCAGAAACAAGATGTCTCTTTCCTCTGTCCTGAGAAGATAAAACTTATAACTTGGGAGATTCGCTATTCCATTGTCGTCAACGAATACTCCAGCATTGCCTACAGGTAAGAGAAGTCCGTCGCTGAAGAATTCTGCTACTTTTTCTAGCTTCAACTCGGAGATTATGTAGTCTACAGCTATTTTTCCCACTAGTCCTATGCCTGGTAGTCCCTGTATTAGGATGCCATTGTTTAGCTGAAATTCCTTATATTCTACGAATTTATAATACATCGTCCCACCTATTTATCCCAAGCATATTTCTTATGAGCGATTGATAAACAGTTCTATATACTACATCGTGTTATTTTATTGAAGGAAGAGCGGCGATGAAGATACGCTGTCCCCATAAGAAGGGTGATAAGCTCCCCCTTTACCGAGCCGCTATGATGAACGCTTGCGATACTGAGTAGTGATGTGTACCAAACCAGCTGAGAAGAATGCTCCGCCGGGTAAGTTTCTATCATCGATCTATGCCGGGAGTTTTCTTCATCGCTGTTTCTAAAAGCCTCAAACTCCTAGATATAAGTTTAAGTAATTTTGCATTTTTACACTACGGGGAAGTTTTTGTTTAGATACGAGTATTCTGTCTGGAAAGAATTTGTTCAGCGAGGTGGTGGAGTACGCGTCAATCTCATCGCTAGGGGATTTAGTCGAGACAACGAGTTTTTGGCATTTTCGGCTCCGATAAAACCCCATTCTCTTACCGTGTCTGGCGAGAGCGTGAGCGGTATAAGAGTAGTGAAGCGTGAAGATGGGATGTTTAACTACTATATCTTCAAGGCTGATAATAGGCGTAGGGTCAAGTTTAAGGTCTCTATAAAAGGCAGGTATTCTAGAGAAGTATTCGATGGTAAGAGATACGAAAATATTGTTGAGTGGATTGGCAGACACCAGCACGTTCTCGTGTTTCATGGTAGCTTTTCTCCAAGGGTTGTTAGTCCAAAAAGGTTTCTTGTTGACAGAAAGAAAGGCATGTTACATATCTCCTGGCTATGGGAAAAAGGATACAAGGGCAAGATCTTTGTAACGCTGTCCAGTGCTCAACAGTAACTCATGAACCTATTTGAAAACTCTCTTGAAGTTGTTATATATAGTTTCTCTAACCCTTTCGGCACTGACTCCCTTTATCTTAGATATAGCCTCTATGGTCGAGGGGACAAGATCTGGTTTCAACAAAAGCCCCCTATAGTTGTAAGGACCGTCGCTCTCCGTAAGTATCACATCTAGCGGCACGTGCTCTACGATTTTCCTCATTTTTTGCTGTATTTTTATCGAAGGGTTTACCGTGATGAAATAGCCTCTAGATACTATCTTGTCCAGAACATCTAGAGGACCTGTGTACCAGTGAAATATCGCTATCTCTGCTTTCCATTCGTCTAGAACCTCTAGAACCTCCCTCCACGCACCAGCTGCGTGTATGTTTAGTGGAAGGTTATGTGATACGGCTATTTCTACCATTTTCTCGAAGATTTCTTTCTGCTTGCTGAACAAATGTGACACAAATTTCTTGTCCAGTCCAACTTCTCCTATACAGTCTGCCTTCTTAGAGTAAGCCAGTATCTTAGATATCTCAGCTTCTTTGTCGATTTTTTCGACTTCCCAAGGGTGTATTCCGACACAAGCGTATATTCTACCTGTCCTTCTTAGTTCCAGAGATCTTGCAGAGGTGGACGCGTCTTCTGCAACGCTTACGATTATGATGTTTTTTGCAAGAAATTCCTCGATGTCCTTTGCCTCGAAATCGTAAAGGTGACAGTGCGCGTCTACATAGACTTTATCCATGCTGAACACCGAATTGTTTGAAAACTTCTGTGGGTAGAAATCCTAGAGCTTCTCTATACGCTTCAACTAGCTTGTCTAATAATTCTTGTGTAGATGCAGCAACCATGCTGAGCCTTTCATCTAGCCTCAAAAGAGGAGTATCAGCGAGTTTACCTCTCAGTAGTAATTTAGCGCCTGACTCTTTTGCAATGAGTATTGCAGCTGCTACATCCACGACGCGCATGGTCCCCCAAGCTTCAATGTAGCCATCAATGCCGCCTTGCGCGAGATAGGATAGTTCGAGGCTTACCGAACCCCAACTACGTACCACTGCACCCTTTGTTGCAAGATTAAGAGCGACAAGTTGGGGTAGAAACTGTGCTTTGGGTGTAAAGCTTAGTCCTATAATTCCTCCCTTTAGGTCGCGCTTGTTGCTTGCAAATATTCTTTTTCCGTTAGCGTACGTTCCTTCTCCCCTTTTAGCATAGAATTCGAGCCTTAGAGGTGCGAAATATACAACTCCAGCCACTATGTCTTCGATTGTATCGCCCCGGGCCACGGCTACTGAAATTGTATAGAGAGGCACTCTACGCTTGTAGTTTCTGCTACCGTCTATTGGGTCAATTATGAAGGTGTACTCCGGGTTGCTCCCAAAGACTTTTTCTCCAACTTCTTCGGATATTATTTTGAAGCTGTCCATGTTCTCTTGTATTGTGGCGATGATGGTGTTTTCAGACAGCTTGTCTCCGAGGAGAGTTGTATCTCCACTTTCACCTATCCCTAGAACTTCTTTTTCTCTACCTTCGTCTATGATTTCTTTTATAACCTGTGCTGCTGAATGCGCTGCATTTCGAGCTACATCTAACGGGTCCAATGGTCTGCACCTATAGCTCTCTTATCTCGACAATCTTCTTGTCTAG
>CAZJJA010000105.1:0-4309 GCA_964546235.1 uncultured Thermofilaceae archaeon
CACCCGCTGGGACGATCTTTCCACCAACGAGCTTTTCCGGCTCCTGCGTTCGACCAAGGATCCCAAGCTGCGCCAGGAGCTTAGGGACTATCTGGTCAAGCGGCACGAGGGCCTGGTGCGCCACGTCGTAAAGGACTACTTGGGCAGCGGAGAAAGCCAGGAGGACCTGTACAGCGTCGGACTGCTCGGCCTGATAAACGCCATCGACCGCTTCGATCCCGATAGGCCAGTTCTACGCGAAAAAGGCTGGTTTGGAAACTACCTTAGAGCAGTCATCAAGGCTATTAAAGACTACACCAGCACAGAGTTCGGCAGAGGATTCAAGGCAGTTATAGAAAGCCAAGTCCCCATTGGAAGCGGCTTGGCCAGCAGTGCTGCACTTGAGGTCTCTTTCGCTAAAGCCGTTTCAGAATTTTATAGACTCGACCTTGATGTCGAAGAGATAGCAGAGCTAAGCTATGTTGCCGAAAATAAAATTATGGGTATACCTTGTGGCAGGCTAGACCAGTACGGCTCCGCTTATGGCTGGTCCATTGTGCTCTACCCAAACGTTCCAAGGGTTGAGACTCTGAAGCTACGGAATATAGATTTTGTCGTTGTCGACTCTGGGATCAGGCATAGTGTTGCAGACATCCATCCTAGGAGACAAGAGGAGATTAGGAGAGGTTTAGAGAGGCTACTCTCACTTGACATAGATGAAAGCTTGCGCGAAAAACTGAGTCCCCGTATAGATGAAGTTAAATGGGAGGAACTCAGTCTCGATGAGCTTGAACCGTACCTGAAGTACATTGACGAGGTTTCAGCCAGGAGAATAAGGTTTACCATATTAATGAACGAGTCTACCAGAGAAGCTATCGAGATAATTAAGCGAGGCTCAAAGAGCCTCAACCAGGAGCTTGGAGAGATAGTGAACTATCAGCACAAGCTTCTAAGAGACCTTTACGAGGTAAGTCTACCTCAGCTGGAGAAGATAAGAGACGCTATGCTTGATGCAGGAGCATATGGGGTAAAGATTAGTGGTGCTGGAATGGGCGGTTCACTAGTTGCTATTACACCTTTCGAAGAAGAAGTCAAGGAAAATATAGTTAAGGCAGCTTTGAAGGCTGGAGCAAGTAAGGGCTGGAGAGTGAGAATAGACGAAGGTGTTAGGTTAGAAAAAATAACAATTTAAAAATTGCCCTGAATCTTCTTAGTTGTCCCTTCCTTTATTATCTTTGCCAATACGGCGGCGCTCTTTCTCTTCTTTCTCTCCTTGGTCTTCAAGTCAACCTCGAATAGCCCAAACTTCATCTTGAATCCTTGAGCCCACTCGTAGTTGTCTGTTAGAGCCCAGTGTAGATAGCCCCTCACCTCAGCAGACGACTCTTTTAGGAACTCTTCCAGAGCTCTGAGATGATCTAATATATACTTTGGCCTAAGAACATCCCTTGAGTCGGCGATCCCGTTCTCTGTTATAATTAACGGGAGCTTGTAGACAGAGACTATCTTTAGAGCCTCCTTTAGACCTTCTGGATAGTGTTCCCACCCGAAGTCGCTTGTGGGTCTTCCGTCTTTGCTTGTTGTGCGCGGATCACATGCGAAGCCGTATCCCCTTACGAACACAGGCTCTACTGGGAATGGTAGAAATGGTAGTGGAGGCAACCATCTCCCCCTGACAACTGCTCTTGTGTAATAGTTTATGCCTATCCAGTCTAGCTTTGACCTGTAGCTACCTACTTCCACTATGCTGTCCTGTTTACCGTAAAAGGACTCGTCTATCCTCCCCAGGATTATAGCGTCTAGTATCCAGGTGTTATGTAAGACATTCATTATCTCTGCTGCTTTTACATCATTGCGATTTCCACGCTTGTAGGGGTAGAAGGGTATGATGTTGTGGATTATGCCCACCGTCGCTGGCTCGTTGTTGTCTGGATCCGCTTTCGCTGTGTCGAATCTCTTTATCATCTTATAGCCTAGTACGTGGGCCTGTGCAAGGTTTCTCATCGCGTTGTGATGCGCCTTTATACTTCTGACTCCTGGGGGAAACTCCGGTCTCCCTTGGAGATACCCTATCTCTGCGACGACGGACGGCTCGTTGAAAGTTGACCACATGTCTACGATATCTCCCATCTTCGAGGCGATATATGCGGAAAACTTTGCGAATTCGACCGGAAACCTCTTATCGGCATATCCCAATGGGCCTCTTCTAAGCCTCGTGTCTCGAGCGAGAATCGGGTCATGGAGCCATATGGGCAACGTGAAGTGTACGAGATTTAGTATCACCTTGAAACCCTTCGACTTGAGATCCAGGATCACGTCTCGGTAGTGGCTGAGCGCCTCATTATTTGCCAACTCATCCAGCTCAACCAGCGTGGACTCATCTATCTTAACGTCAACTAGATATCCGTCTTTCTCCTCCACTTCCACTCGGATGTCGTAGGTGGGCTTGGGAAATATTCGGCTCCATTCAACATTCAGCCTGTAGGCGTTCATGCCTAGGCTTTTCGCTAGATCGTGGTCTTTCCTATATAATTCCCAGTAGTTTATTCCGTTTTCTGGAAGGTCTCCGCTAACTACACCCTTTTTGATGTTCTTTTCGTCGTGAACCCATACAAACCAGTCTGTGTTCGGGTCGATGTATTTGCCCTCTGGGTCTCCCATCTCGAACTGGAAGCCTGCTAGAGAAACTCCCCATAGAAATTTTTCAGGAAACATTCTTTTCACCTTCTTTGAGTTTCTCGGCTCTTTCCCGCATGAGCGTTCGGAGCCTTTCTATGTCTCTAGGTATAATTATCGCCAGTATTGTAAAGAATATTCCGCAGAGCACCCATGTATACACGCTTATCCATGTGATTGAGTATTGAAGTGAGTAGGCCTCGGCAACTATACCAACTATGGCTGGCGAGATGGCACTCCCGATATTCTCGAAAAACCTTAGAAAAGCTGTAGCGCTACTCCTCAACTCAGGCTCCGTCACATCTGTTATAGCAGCCGTCACGTTTGGTCCAGCCATTGGTATGATGAATGCCGTGAGGAGCCCGAAGATGAAAAATTCCTCGTATGTTGGCGCATACATTGTAAGGTAAATAAAGAGAGCTGAGAGAAACACTACCACCGCTCCTAGAATAACTCGGCCTCTCCTCGTTCTTACAAAAAGAAGATCTCCTAGATACCCGGCTACGATGTTTCCGATGACCATGAAGACAAGCCATAGAACCATTATAACCATCACGTCATCTGGACTCATGCCCCGCTCGATCTCCATATACGTTATGACCCAAAACGTTATAGCATTCCACGGGAAAACCCCGAAAAAACCCTGAAGATACAATAGTGCAAGCGACTTGTTTTGCAACAAAACCTTGAGGTCGGAGAACCTAGCCCTATATATGTCACTCTCGAGAACTTCGGATAGCTCGGGCTCAGAAATGCCCCTGGGTATATCTTTCACAAGGACATATGTTAACAAGCCCATGAGGATGCCAACGCTTCCAGTGATATAGAACGCGTTCCTCCAACCAAGACCCGCACCCACAATAGAAAGAGCTATAATAGACCCGAGGATCGCGCCTAGAGGGCCAGAAGCGCTGATAACGCCCATCGCTTTGCCCCTATTTTCCGGCTCAAAGTAGTCCGCAACAAGGCTGTAGATGCCCGGAGGAGCCGCATCGTCCACGCCAGTGGCTAGACGAGTACCAAAAAACTCTTGGAAGGTCCTTGAAAGAGCGTTAATCCAGGTCGTAAATCCCCATATAACGGCAGCCAGCGAGACCAGGAGCCTCCTGGAATATCTGTCGTATAGGTAGCCCCACAGAGGATACAATAAAACCGCAACAAGTATTGTGGCAGAGAACAGAAAGCCCATCTCCGAGTAGCCGACATTAAACTCCTCCAAAAGCTGGGGCGTGACAGCAGAAACAATAAACTTGTCTGCTTGATGAAAAGTGAGGAAAACGAAGAATATCAGGGTAACAAGCCAGCGGTAGCTTACCTTCATCAAATATATACCCCTGAGAGAAATAAAAGATTTTACGCGTTCAAAGCAACCTTTTACCTCCTAGGGCGGGTGAGGAGGAAAAGACTCTGATTGTCCCTATTTAGCGGGCTATGACAGCTGACATGCTCATCTCCGATACAATGGATGAGAATATTCATGCACTAACGTCGACACGCAGAGGGCTCAGGGAGAAATATAAAACTGTATTTTTAGCGACATTTCTAGTGCAAGCGAAAGAAATTCTGTTCTGAGCCAGCAATACAATCAAAAGAGAAAACTATGCCTAAAAAAACAACTATAATTTATGTACTCCTTGGTACAATGATATTTTTA
>CAZJJA010000106.1:0-4243 GCA_964546235.1 uncultured Thermofilaceae archaeon
CGCTAAGTACTGTCTGAACGTCTTCTCCGTTGAGTACTATCCTCTCGAAGGCTTTCCTGTATGTTCCAGTGAACTCACCGCCTTTTGGTCCAAGGCTTGGAATCATCGCTAGTATGGCGTCGGAAGCGCTTATCTGTGCGTTGACTCCCTGTGCCATAACCTTAAGTGGTCCCTCTGGTATCTTGCCGACTGCCTCGTTCACGCTTGGGAAGAATCCTACGTTCTGTAGAACCTTAACCTGTACCTCTGGTCTTGTGAGGTACTCGATAAGCTTCCATGCTGCGTCCTGGTTTGGCGCGTTCTTCGGTATGGCAAGTCCTGCAACTACTAGGATGAATCCTCTACCCTTTGGTCCTGCTGGGACAGGCACTACTACGAATTCGTCTGGCTTCTGGACGATTGCGTCCTTTATCCTTGCTGTGTGGTCCCATGCGAGCCATACCTCCTCTTTTAGTAGTGGTTCTGCTAGTGCGTCATATGTTGTGCTTGCCGGGTTAACGTACTGCCATAGCTCCTTGAGGTATTCCCACATCTGTACTGCTTCTGGGCTGTTGAACTTCTTTACCTGGTATCCTGTAAAGCTTGGGTATAGGTATCCGTGTAGGAACCTGTGCCATAGGCCCTTGGGTCCGACAGGGAATCCGAGCTTCTTCTCTCCAGTCTTCTCGTAGATGTTCTTAGCCCATTTTAGGAGTGCGTCATAAGTCCACTTGCTTGTGCCCTTAATGACATCCTCCTTTGTAAGTCCTTCTGGCAAGTAGTCGAACGCCTTTTTGTTGACGACGAATACGTAAGTGGCTGTCATCCATGGTATGTATGCCTTTATGCCGTGTATGTTACTGTACTTCTCGAGTGTTGCTGGGAATGTTCTTCCAGACAGTGTACCGAATTTACTGAGATCCTCTAGGTATCCTTTACTTGCAAATAAGTCTAGTCCACCATGTAGGTCTCCAACAACGCTTATAGTTACCTTTCCAGCCTGCTGCTCTGCCTCGAGTCTTGTGACAAGGTCGCCATAGCTTATAGGTACAAACTCTACCGCAATACCTGTCTCGTCTTTAAACTCCTTGAGTAGGGTTCCCTCAACGAATGCTCTCTCTGCGCTGGGTGCTAACTGTGTGCTAGCGAAGACGATCTTCTGGGGTCCTGCAGGTTTCATGAAGAGAAAGTATGCAGCAATACCGATGACAAGAATGGCGATGATGGCTATTACTATAATTTTCATGTTAACTGCTGCTTTTTTCATGGCTTTCACTGATATATTTTTGGAAAAAAGTATTAATAAATATTGCTACGCTATTCTATTGGGGCAAGGGAGTTGGAGAGCCTACAGAGGTTGTTTAAGACCCTAGACTTGACAAACTTCGACGCTAAAGTCTACGTCACATTGTTGACTCTCGGTCCATCATCTCCGTCAAGACTTGTCGAAGAACTGGCATCTCACAGGCCACAGATACATGGCTCACTCAAACGACTGGCTTCAAAAGGCCTAGTAGAGGTCTACAGCGGGAGGCCAGCAATGTACAGGGCCGTCCCGCCAGACCTGGCCCTCTCCATAATAGAGAGCGAGCTAGTCGAAGACCTCGAGGAAGCCAAAAGATTCCTAGGAACACTCAGGCCCGGCGAGGCTAACGAGGAACACGGTGTATGGCTCTACAAGAGTTCCAAGGGACTCATGAACAGGTACATTAAGACAGTATCGGAAAGTCAGATAGACCTCCTAGTCTGCGGAGACCCTGAGTTTATAGAGAAGCTCCACGGACACCTTTTGGAAGCACAAGATCGGGGTGTCCTAGTCTACGTAATAGTATATGAGATACCAGGCGTAAAATTTCAGGAAGAACAGATTGAAGGCCTAAAAAAGGTGAAGAGAGCCGTATCCGGAGACCTGATGGTTGTCGCTGACTCGAATATAGGCGTCCTCTCCCAGAGAAGGCTTGGAGCGAGCGTATTCCCGGGTTACGGTGTAGTTGTAGAAGAACCCGTACTTATCGACTATCTTCAGCAGGACTTCCTATATAGGTGGATGAGAAGCAAAACTGTTGTAAACGAGCCAGTTAGGCTGCCAGTCAGGTTCACCATGTTCAAGCTCGCTCTACTGGAGGTACAGGATCTCCTTGCTTCTGGAGTCAAGATTTGGGGGCATTTTAAGGGCAGATGGGTTCATGACAGCAAGGGGGAATTCGAGGGAGAAATAGTGAAGACAATTCACGATCTCGAGACAGGTATAGCTCAGATGCTCGTGATAACAGACGACGGCAACGAATACACTGTTGGAGGACCTGATGCTATCGTAGAAGATTTTGCTGTTGAAGAAGTTTATCTAAAAAGGGTGAGGTAGAGTTATGTTTAGGTTCACGCGTGTATTACAGTTTAATTTTGAAGACGAAGAGGGGTTTAGCGTAGACAAGATAACGGGCAGGGATATAGTCGAGTTTGCTGAAAAGATTGGCGCAAATACGATAACCTTTTTCGCGAGAGACGCCTGGGGACGGGCATTTTACAATAGCAGATTTCTCCCCAAAATAGCCAAGCTAGGTGAGAGAGACCTCCTTAAAGAGATAATGGATGGGGCAAAACGTAAAGGGATACGGGTCGTAGTGATGGTGGGTCATACAACCAATCCCGTCCTGTACGGCAAACACCCTGACTGGGCACAAGTTGACCGTGAAGGAAGAGTCATCTCTATGGATACGGAACCCCAGTTCGTACGGAGAGAAAAAATGACCTGGCCTCTCATGTGTCTCAACTCGCCCTTCCTCGAAGTTGTCAAGAGAGAGATCGAGGAGGTTGTAAAGTATGGTGTGGATGCTGTGTTCCTTGACAGCTTTAGGTATATGCCCGACGCTGACAGGGCATGCTTCTGCGAAAGATGTAGGAGGAAGTTTAGGGAGGAGATGGGATATGAGCTGCCTAGAGAAGAAGATATAGAGAACGATGCATATAGAAGGAGTTTTGAATGGAGGATAAATGTCAATGTCAACTCAATCGGCGAGATAAAGAAGGCACTGAAAAGTTTGAGAAAAAATGCTCTCCTAATCTATAATAATCATCCGCTAGCCTGGAGGGGTCGCGCCAACACGATTGCGGAAAAATCCACCGAATACGTAGACGTGTATTTCGCGGAGTGTAGCGAAGTCGACTATCAGCCTCCAGGATTCATCGCGGAGATGGTAAAACTCACGAGAGCTTTGACCGGCAAGCCAGTCTGGGCTAGCAGAAATAGCTTCCATACAGCGCTAACCTCACAGACCACGACTCCCCTAGCCATTAGGATGGGGATAAGAGAGGCTTTCGCTGGAGGAGGCTGGCCACTATTCCTGGTCTTCGCATCGACCTTCGCCAATGGAGTCGATCATAGGCCTGTCCGAGAAGCCTTTAATGAGGTTGCTAAGCTAGAGGAATATATGCAGGACGCCGAGCCTCTACCATATGTCGGTATTGTATGGTCTAACAGGAGCCGTGACTGGGCTGGTAAGGCTCTTTCACCCCACATAGCGGACTCATTCAGGGGTTTCTACTACGCATTATTGAAAGAGGGACTCCCTGTAAACTACGTCTCGGACACAATGCTTGATGAAGGCAGGTTCATGAACTATAAGTCCATTGTATTAGCGAACACACAGAGCCTCTCGAGCAAAGCTATAGGAAATCTCTCCAAGTTTGTTGAAAGAAAAGGCGGTATCATAGCAACCTATAAGACTGGGATAAAAGATAAAGGCGGCAGGACTCTGGAAGAGACAAGGCTCTCAAAAGTACTTGGAATAAGGATGAACGGCGTCATTAAGTCTAGTTGGAGCTATATGAAGACACTAGACATAGACCACCCAGTGCTGCTCGGATTGAGAAACAAGACGATACTGGTCGGAGACTTCGACAAAGAATTCATAGACAAGAGAACACCCCCAGAATTAGGCTGGAACATGGCTGTCGAGCCTGAAGAAGGAAGTGTTCTGGCAAAGCTCTCCCTACCAGGCAGGGAATTTGGAAACGAATACGAGAACGGCAGGAGCCCGCCGCCGCCAGTACTAGACACAGACATGCCAGCCATAGTTTCGGGTGAAAGATGGGTTTACTTTTCGGGCCAAGTTGGACGATCCTATTGGCGGACAGGCATGCCATCCTTACATAATATAATATTAAATAGTATATATTACACGGCCGGACCCCCACCAGTAATGGCCGACACCAAAGGCTTCGTAGAGCTCGAAGCATATATGAGGGATGGGCAGCTCCTCGTCCA
>CAZJJA010000107.1:0-1736 GCA_964546235.1 uncultured Thermofilaceae archaeon
ACTTTTGGTTAGCAATAAAACAGGCAAGTTTTCTGATAAACTGTTATGGCGGGTGTATTCGGTCAGGCTTTTTCTACTCTTTAGGAGCATGCTGTGTGGAATTGTGTCTGAGGTTATGCGTATTTAAGTAAACCAAATATATTACTAGTTGGTATACTATTTGGTAAAATAATGAGTGAGGTTGTGAGCTTTAAGGTTAGGAGGGAAGTTAAGGAGAAAATGATAAAGTATAAGGGGGTGGTGAACTGGAACGAAGAGCTAAGGAGGTTTGTCGAAGAGAAGATTAAAGAGTTGGAGGCCAGAGAAAACTTCCAGCTCGTGATGAGGGAGCTCAGGGCGGCGTCTTGGAGTGTTCCTAAGGGCTTTGTCTCTAGGTCGGTGAGGGAGGACCGTGATAGTGGTTGATGCGTCTGCTTTGGCCGCTTTCATACTCAGGGAGGAGGGCTGGGAGAACCTGGCTGTGCACCTCGTGTACTCCTTGTCTCTGGACCACGTGGTGAAGGAGGTTGCTAACGTTATTTGGAGGACCGCTTATCTTAGAAGACTTATAAGTATGGATGAAGCTAGGATGGCTTATAATTTGCTCAGGAAGATGGTTGGGAAAAATGTTTTGCTCGAGCCAGAGCTAGACTATTTAGATAAGGCGCTAGAGATAGCTTTAAGTTGGGGTATCACAGTATACGATGCGTTGTATCTCGCGTTGGCGTTGGAGAAAAATCTTCCAATACTCTCCTTGGATGACAAGCAGAGGAGGGTTGCAAAAAACTTGGGATTGATGGTGAAGCCTTAAACACTTTATGCGGAAATGTGTAACACTTTGCTTGAGGGATGGTTTATTTTTGCTTCTTCTGTGAATACACATGTTGTGTGTTGTGACTTTTGTGGCTAGGTGTGTATAATGTTGGTTTTTCGAGTATGTACGGCTTGAGTAGCTCTAGGGCGTGCACAGGCTGGTTGTTGCTTTGTTTTTCAGGCTGTGCGTGGTCTCCTATATAAAAGAAGAGAAGATGGGACTATTCCTTTCTTGGCGTAAATTTTAGGGATATTTGGGAGGGGTTTTGTGGAACACCTTTCAGGGTTTTTATTATGCCTAGGAGGACGTTTGCTAGAACGTCCTGGACGAATGGGTTTAACGCGATGTATTGTCCGTCGACCTCCAGGCTTATAGGGGAGGCCCAGACTGTGCATTCTTTAATGGTGGCTTCTCCCTTGGCTATGGCTGTGGCTAGGCCTATGCATGATTTGTACTTGCAGAATCCGCAGTCGAGGCCTGGTGGGATGTGGAAAGCTTTTTCTTCTACTAGGTCTGCGAGTTTTTCTGGCTCAGTTAGCGCGTCTATTACTGGTTTGTCGAGCTGGGGTTTTGGTTTCTGGGAGGCTATGGGGCCGGAGTAGGCTAGGATTAGGGGTCCTTTGAAGTGTTTGGTGTCTTCGAGGGTTTTGGCTGTTACTATTCGGTAGCCGGGGAACTTTGACTTGAATCCTTCTACGATGAGATAGTCGTATCCTTGTAGGAGGGTTATTGCTTCCCAGAGCTGTTTTTCGGCCATGTTTAGGTCTAGGGTTTTTTCAGGGGATATTGCTACCACTCTTTTTGCTCCTGCTTGGTGTAGCTTTGTTGAGTCTGTGTCGGGTAGTGTTAGTCCGCTGTGTGCGTGTTTTATGGCCGCTACTGTGTAGCCTCTCTTTGTTAGTTCTCGTATGAGGGCTGATGCTACGGTTGTTTTTCCTGTTTT
>CAZJJA010000107.1:1836-4139 GCA_964546235.1 uncultured Thermofilaceae archaeon
AGACCATTAAGCTCGTTTTTGGAAACTATAAAAAGTACTTCTGCATCAGTTTTGTCTTTTATATCTAAGGCCTTAGCGACAGTTTTTAGAAGATCAAGTATGTCTCCGCGTCCGAAGTCTACATAAATCCTCTTTTTACCCTTTTCTATCATCAGATCAAAAATATGGTTGATACCGCTTACACCTGTAATAATTGGATTATCAAATGTATTCCATCCTTTCTCTTTTAGGGCTTTTTTTAGTTCTATTAATATTTTTGTCTTTGTATAGCTCATTATCGTATCAACTCAATATTAATTTCTATTAATCTCTTTTCTATAATTTATATATAAAGTTTTCACATTGGCATTTTATTTGATAAAATTATCAATATTTTTGTTAGAATAGTTAAATAGGATAGAATAAATACGAGAAGTTGATAAATATATGTGTGAAGAAAATGAATTCTTATCCATATTATGGATATTATTCACGCCAACGAGCAAAGAGTAACACAATTAAAATACTTGCTCTTGTTCTAGTCGGGCTAATAATAGGAGTAGCTATAGGCTATCTTCTCCAGGCTGGACAGATATCAAGTTTTCAGCAAAAGGTTTCTACTTTGGAAGAAAAAGTGAAGAGTCTTGAGGACGAGTTATCTCAAAAGGAAAAGGATTATGAAAAGCTTCTCAGCGAAAAAGAAGAGTTACAGCAAAAGTATAATGAGCTTAAGAAGAACTACGATAACCTATTACTGAACTATACGGAATTACAGGAAAACTACAAAAAATTGCTAGAAGAGCAGAAATCACAGGAAGAAGGCGTCAATGAGACTTTAAACCAGCTATATGAAGTACTTTACTACAGGATCTTCTCACTATACGACTACAAGACAAAATCCTATTATTATGCATACTATAGGGTCTGGGCATTCGACTACCTCTCATATAGGCTTGACCCTAATATACACACATATGCCTCCCTAGAAAACAGGTTTACCGTAGACTACATAAAACAAGCTGTGTTATCCTACAAGGAACCAGAAAGCTCCGCAATACAGGAAATAGCCTATGATCTCTACCAGATAAGCGGGGGCGATCCAGAGCTTTTCGCAAACTTGGCGCTACAGCTTGTCCACCAGATATACTACAACGTTACAGGCTACACAAAGTATCCGGTGGAGACACTTGTTGAGGGTAGTGGAGACTGTGACAACGTAGCGGTGCTTTTGGCATCTATACTTGCAGCTGGCGGATTAGACACGTTAGTGCTCCTCGTAGAAGTTGAGACCCCTCAGGGCGTTGGGGGACATGCTATGGTTGCTGTTGCATTGCCATCTCCGCCAAATGATCTTTTCCGGTACGATAGAGATACATATTATTATTATGAATATATGGGCAAAAGGTTCTACCTTATGGAAGCTACCTGGATGACGCCAGATTCTTCAAGCTATATAAGTCCGTATCTGCCTGAATCACTGTATGTTCCCGGAGCTTTGGTGGGCGACAACCCGTGGGGTGATAGTATAAGCGTTGTTGAGGTAGTCTATATTCCTGGAGGATAGTCCATTTGAATTTTTTAGCTTAATAATGGTATTGGGGAGTGGTATGAAGAAACCTCCTATAAAAGAAAAGTTTGATTTTCTTTATAAAGAGAGGGTTGATTTTAGGGCTCTTGTAGACAAACTGAGGAAAATGATTCTTGATCCCGACCAGCCCTTTGACATAAAGTATGTCTTAGACTTGTTTAACGAGGTATTATCCCTTATGGGTTTGCCCAGCACTTCGGCTACGTACCTTAGGCCTAGGAAGACTGTGATAGTGAAGATGCGTGAGCCGCCTCAACCCCCCAAGTGTGTGGATTTCGAGTTTCCAGAATTGAGGGTATTTCAGCCTAAGAGCGATGTTGATATAGGGAATGGGCTTAGAGCCGTGTACGTGTGCCCCTATTTAAAGAACGATATGAGAGTTTACGAGGTGACACTGGTTTTCGGCGACGAGGACAAGCCTCCTATGGGCAGTATCATGGATATATGGTATGGGGTTTGGCGTCTAGTTGCGTGGGGGAGGATAAGCGACATAGAAACATTTTATATTGTAGATAAGGGCGACAGATACGAGGTAGACTTTACTGGATTGCAGCTGGTTTTGAAGGAGACTCTTGGGGTTAGGAAGATTCCGCCAATTGGTAGCGGGAACAAGAGGTTCTACGAGCCTGGACACGAGTATGAGATAGAGTTTGCGCCAAGGGAGGTCCTTGACATATATGTTAATACTTGGAATCATGGGCTTGGGCTCAGGGACAATAACCCGAACATAGAGAAG
>CAZJJA010000108.1:0-4102 GCA_964546235.1 uncultured Thermofilaceae archaeon
AAACATTGTAGTGGCTGACGGGTATCCATCAACATCCAGAAGGCTTCTAGGGACCAGAAACGAGATAGAGCCGATCAACGTGGCAGTCGGCCTCAATGTAAAAATGGAGACTCCATCTCTGAATAATGATATAGTCTACATGTACTCCTCGCCACATACAGAGGGAGGATATGCATGGATAATTCCATTTAAAGATGAGATATCGAACGTAGGTATTGGAATAAGGTTCAATTACATAAAGAGTGGTGTAAACATTGTTCAAAGATTCAACGAATTCTTAAAAGAAGATCCGTGGAATATATTCTCGCATAGTAAGATTCTGGAGAGGCCTAAGTCAAGATGGATACCTGTAAGCGGCTTCTACGGAGAGCCTGTTCTGGACAGAGTCTTTTTCGTAGGCGATGCCTTAGGTGCAGTTAACCCCATAAATGGTGGCGGAATCTTTACATCAATGGCTCTAGGAATTCTGGCAGCAGATGCTATATGGCTTGAAAATCCGAAGATATACGAGGAGAGAAGCTGGAGCGAGGTTGGAAGCATATTGAAAATAGGAAAAGCATACAGGAAGGTCGTAGACTTTGTCTACGAAAATTGGAGTGTGGGAAGCCTTCTATTGAGACTAGTGCCTCAAAAATTGATGGAAAAAATAATTAAGGGCGAAAAAACTTTCATCTACAGTTTGTTTAGATGAGAAAAGAGAAGATCTTGTCGACCTCTTCTGGGTCGAGTTTTTCGTACTTCTCTGTTGAACCTACGTCATACCAGAAAGCGTCTGTGATGTATCCGCCAACTTTGAAATTTTTCTTCAGCAGATAAGGCAAGAAGTCTCCCATAATGTCGGCTCCGCCTTTGCTTTCTACGATCTCGCCTAAGTATTGTAGCGCGGATTTCTTAACAACATGAATCCCTATTGTGACCGGTTTTCCTAAAGGAGGCTTTTCTTCGATCTTGACGACATTTCCGTTATTCAGTTCTACAACTCCTACAGCTACTCTATATTCCTTAGAAAGCGCAAGCGTTGATGACGCGTTTAGTTTGCGATGATATTCTATAAGTTCTGTTAAATTTACGTTAGATAGTATGTCTCCATAGTATACGAGAATATTATCTGCTGTGTCAAAAAAACCTTGATTATATGCATTATATAGGGAGCCGCCATTTCCTTCATATGAGGGGTTGTCCCAAACATATTTTATTCTGACGCCAAATCTTTCTCCGTCATTGAAATAGTTGACAACCTGTTGTCCTTTATAGCCAACAAGCATGACTATGTCTTTAACTCCGTGATAATTCATTAGCCTTACAATATACTCTAAGAGCGGTTTTTGTTTAGAGCCGACAGGGATCATTGACTTCTGGAAGTAATAGGTTAAAGGCCTAAGCCTTCTGCCTTCACCACCACATAGTATAGCTCCGACGACCCTTGACATATTATCAAAAGATTTTCTGTGCTCTTCCAATTATATTTTTCTAATTTTATTCTACATGTAATCGTTAATAATCTAATACATAGATAAATAACAAATGTTAACAATAGGTAAAGTAATAAGTGAAAAGAAGGGCTTTACAAATTGCTGGTGCAAAAAATGTTGACATATAACGACGATTTCGTTATATCAACCATAAAAGGTCGCTGGATCCTAGATTCTAGAGGCAACCCAACCGTCGAAGCCGAAGTCTATACATTAGGAGGAGGCTTCGGCAGAGCAGCAGTACCTTCTGGCGCTTCTACAGGAACCCATGAGGCCATAGAGCTTAGAGACGGGGGGAAGAAGTTTCACGGAAAGGGCGTAGAGAAGGCGGTCAGAAACATTAACGAGATAATCGCAAAGGAGCTGGTAGGACTGGACAGCAGAAATCAAGCATTAGTAGACATGACTATGCTCAAGCTCGACGGAACTCCCAATAAGTCGAGACTCGGAGCTAACGCAATCCTAGCTGTTTCTCTAGCAAACGCTCATGCAGCATCTGCTACCTTCGGTCTACCGCTCTTCCAGTATATGGGTGGAACAATGGCAAGAACACTGCCTGTTCCACTAATGAACATTATCAATGGGGGAAAGCACGCAGGAAACGAACTAAAAATACAGGAATTCATGATTGTTCCTATCGGTGGAGGCTCTTTTTCAGAAGCCTTAAGGATAGGAAGCGAAGTCTATCATACACTTAAGAACTATCTAAAGGAGAAATACGGTGTTAACGCTGTAAACGTCGGTGACGAGGGAGGATTTGCGCCTCCAATGAAAAAGAGCCGAGAAGCCCTTGATGCACTCATAGCGGCAATAAAGAAATCAGGATACGAACCAGGAGTAGACGTTATGTTGGCAATAGATGCAGCTGCTAGCGAGTTCTATATCGAGAAAGAAGGAGTCTACGAAATCGACGGACAGAAACTAACCAGGGAACAATTACTGGAATACTATGAGGGGCTTCTACAGGACTACCCTATCGTATCTATTGAAGACCCATTCCACGAAGAAGACTTCGAAGGATTCGCTATGGCAACAAAAGAATTAAAGATACAAATTGTCGGCGACGACATATTTGTCACAAATGTCAACAGGCTTAGGAAAGGTATTGAAATGGGAGCCGCAAACGCTCTACTCTTAAAGGTAAATCAGATTGGTACACTAACTGAGGCATTAGAGGCGGCAAGACTTGCCATGGAAAACAAGTACTCGGTAGTTGTAAGTCACAGAAGCGGAGAAACAGAAGACGTAACTATCGCACACATAGCAGTAGCCCTTAACTGTGGACAGATAAAAACTGGAGCTCCAGCGAGGGGTGAAAGAACAGCTAAGTACAATGAACTACTAAGAATTGAAGAATTCCTAGGTAGATCAGCTTATTATCCAGGACTTAAGGCATTCAGACAATATAAGAGGTAAGTAGTTCGACAATTACTAAGGTCGTGGCAGCAGATAATACCGTACCTCCGATCAACTGCGCATCTGAATGTGCGTTCATTTTTTTCCTAGCTATGTAGACTGGTATAAGGAGAATGTATAAAATTACCAAGCGTTTGTCAATGACTAAGGTTAGGAAAGTTGTTGGCCCAGCAATCCCCGCTGTGTGTATGCTGATTTTCCAATGCGTGTTTACAAGCATGTGAATAATTGTTTCAAAGAAATATGTTGTAAATAGGATGAATAGCGGGAAAAGTTTCAGTAGGTAATATATGATGCTTGCTACACCATAAAATGCCGCGGTATAGAGGAAATATTTTGTTCGTTTAATTCTTTCTGTGATAAATATGTCGGTCTCACCTCTCTTGAGATCTATTAGAATCGGTGCTAGAGGTAAAATTGACAAGAAGAGAATTGAACCGATAAGTATTTCTAAAGAATACCTGCAGTGTAGAGTCATTATAGACAATACGATTACTCCATACATATGGGGCGATAAAACCAACGATACCCAGTAAGCCCAGCTTTTCTGCATAGATTACCCATTGAGGGATAGAATATCATATATAATAGGTTAACGAGAGGTATGAAGGTTGAGTATTATGATTACAACTACGGTTATCTCAAAACATATTCTGCAAAAATGGGTGGAAAAGGATGACTTCGTAGCACATGTTGTAAAGGTTCTAGAAGAAGACGAGGAAGTAACAGAGTTGTTAAAAATGAGTAACATCAATGCGGTATTAAGGCTAGGATATAACGACCACGGACCCGTACACGCTAGGATAGTTGCAGGTACAGCACTGGAAATACTACATTTACTGCTAGAGTCTGGACAGACTCCCACCTCAATATATCACGGCACGGCAAGGAATATAACCGAAGTAAAAACAATTCTAATCTTTAGCGCGTATCTTCACGATATAGGTAACGCAATACACAGATATATGCACGAATATGTGGGGGCTTTACTCGCCAAAGATATTGTGGATAGACTATTACCAAAGGCATTGGGAGATATTGGACCTAGACGCTTCCTCATAAGGCAGGAGATAATGGGAGCAATCTATAGCACTGAATACAACACAAAGGCTCTTACAATGGAGGCAGGTATCATAAAGATAGCTGACGGTCTCGATATGTCAGAGGGAAGAGCGCGTATCCCTTATGAGATGGGAAAAATAGACATTCACGCA
>CAZJJA010000109.1:0-1822 GCA_964546235.1 uncultured Thermofilaceae archaeon
TTAGTATATTATCATCCAAAAATTCGGTACAACGATAATATTATAATCATATTATGATTATAATACACCACTCCTCGATACCTTCGACCACCAACAAGTTTTATATAAACAACAAAAATGGTGGGCCAGCCGGGATTTGAACCCGGGAGAGATATTCTATAACCCTAAATTCTATATTTTGGTATCCTAAAACCGTATAGTGATGGATTCATTAGTGTTTGTCTACTTGTTCCTTCTAGGATCGTGGGTTATTATTGTACTTATCCTATTCTTCTGGTTCGAGAAAATCTATGCGTTTCTAAAAATGGTGCTTGGGAAGACCTATGCGGTGTTGAAAAAATACTTAAAAACCGAGGAAGAGATGAAAGATAACTTGGAAAAAGCCATAGACTTCTTATTATTGGTCGAGTTGCTACTCTATATTATTATCTTATCGTACCCACTATCCCTCCTTGTTTTAGGGGTTACTCTCTTCAGAGTCTTCGAGTGGAGGCTGCTCCTCATATCTCTGCTCTACCTTGCCCCAGCACTATTAACCCACTGGGCTAGGAGAAGGCCGTTGGAAGGCAGAAACAGGCTTCTAAAGACCGGGATCTTATTGATAAATCTTCTGATAATAGTTCAAGGCGTCCTAGTGCTATCCAAAGCCTTACTGGTGCCGAAGGCCCCCGATGAGATAATACATGCCATAGACTCGGTACTAGAATCACTCAAGGTAGAGATATCCACAACCCTTATAAGGGACTTTTTAGCACTCATCTTCTTCCTAGGAATATACCAGATCTTGGGCTATTTTGAGGCTCCAGAGGCAGACAAGAAACCTGAGAAGTGGGACATATTCATAATAGCATCAACCCTCAAGGCATTGTTCGTCTTCCCCATAGTAGTCTTCGCAATCCTGCTGGCATTCGACTTCATATCAGCGTTCCACGCGATATCTTTCCAATTCCAAGAAGTCTCAATGGACACCATAGTAGCAATACTGTCGGGAATAATCACAATGATCATAGAGCTGATAAAAGAGAGAACTGATAGCCGCGCCTGGGACTAGAGACCTCCTTGAAGATAAGACATAACAGTCATCGTAAAAGTGAGATTCAAGACATACAGTATGCTGGAATACTAAAAATCAGTATCGACCACATAATCACGGAGTGGGACACTCCGAAAAACTCACCTTGTTTTAAATACATCTATATAGGAAATCTTACCTAGCAAAGCATAATATTGAAACGATTGAAACTATAGCAAAAAGACAGCCCCAGCCATGCGGCAGTAAAAAAAATAAAAACACAACACCTACAATATTTTCGGGAATAAATCATAGAAAATAAAAGAAAATAAAACAGAGCCTGCAACTCGGGCTAGGAGTGTCGCTTTAATATTTTACTTCAAGGAAAAGTTGTTAACTTACGCTTTTTGGCGTGTAACCTTTGGCTGACTTATTAGAGCTTATCGTCGTTACATGTCATGGTTGTTGCCTGATTAAATGCAGAATGAGTTCGTGTGTTTTCTCGTAGAGTTCCTCTACTTCGTTTTTGGGTGGATCCTTCAGCTTGTGGATGACCTTGTTTCTAGTCTTTTTCAGCCTCATTAGCCACTTGTAGGTTTCGTCGTCTATCTTGTTGAAGAGGTTTAGAGCCTCTATTATGCGGTCCATGTTCATGTAGTTGGAGTCTCTGAGCTTTCTCCTCCTCTCCCCGTCTAGACCCTCCAGCAAGGATTCCCAGAGCATAGTAACATGGTACTCCACTACAGCCCAGCCGTTTACAAAGGCCTCCCTAAGATCGCCCATTCTCAGGTAAGTAAAAGTCTTCTAAAG
>CAZJJA010000109.1:1832-4081 GCA_964546235.1 uncultured Thermofilaceae archaeon
CCACGGACAGGGTCGCCACCCTATCTCTGGCCGAAACCCTTCTCAGGGTATCGATCACCCTTTCAAGCTCGTCCACGCCTACAGTCCTTTCCACACCTAACTCTAGGGCAGAGAGCCGCTCCATTAAAACCTCTGGGCTAAACAGGCCCTTTAGCCGCATAGACCAGTACTCCGCACCTACAGTCGAAAACAGGCCTCCTTTACCCAACGATGCACTAGCCAGATCCGCCTCCCTGCACGCGTAAACCTGGATACCGTTCAACAGCATAGACGCCAAGAAAAGATTAATCACTTTAAGAGCTAACCTCTTGCTTTTAGCTTCAACAAACACAAAGCCGTCATTAAAGAGAACAACTCTTGAACCGAGAACTTCAAACTCTTTTACGATTTTTCTTACTTCAAAGGGATAGACTATCCCCTTTAACTTTTGCTGCAGTGTTAACTCAGGGGGCTCAGCCAGCCAGAGAAAGGGGAAAATATATGTCCCGTATCCCGCGACCTCTTCCGACTTTTCTCTACTAATTCTTTCTTTACTGATACTCTCCAAGCCCTTTTTCCTTCCCTGCAGATTGTCTTGCGCGTCGGCGATTATCTCGTCCACCAGTTCGTTTACATCGAATGAAAGCAAGCTTCCTCTGATGCGCCATAAAAAATCCTTAGAACCTATGTCTATGATGTGTTTAGAAAGGATCTGCATGGTGGGCTCCATGAATATGGCTTCTTCAAGTAGATGCTTCACCCAAGCCAGTATCCACTCTATCTGTTCCCTATATGTTTTCTTGCCTGAGACAGGCTTCCTGTTCCACCAGTCCTTTTCGACAACTTTTGTGGCTATTTCTACGAAATTGTATGTAGGCGCAGGGCCATACACGTCTATGGCTAGGTCCTCGACATCGTCGAAATGTGTAACAATAAGCACCTGGACCTCTGGTTCTACAAACCACAGAGCCGTTATCTGGCAGGGCTCCAAAAACCAGTCAAGATTCAACAAGCCATCCGCCAATGATGGCTCCTCGCGCACTCTACTCCTCAGAGCCTCCACAAATTTCCTCAACCATAATACAAATTCATCTCTCAAATCAACCTCCATCTAATCAGCCACGATAAGTTTACTACTTTATTGACTAAAAAAGGTATAAAATAACATAACCTTTTACATAATTTATACTAATGTCTCTTCGTGGGGCTTTATCCTTATTTTTGCGGGTATGCGTTTATTTGTCTTATCAATAATGCGTTGCCTTTGACGCTGTATAGTAGATGTTCTCGCTCGCTCTGTGAGAGCCTGTATAGCTATTAGAGGAGATCACGTATGGTTTTAGGTCGCTTATTAACATGCTGAAGCTTGCTAGCTGAAATATCCTGTTGACCACCAACCTACTTTTCTGACGCACCAGGTCTTATGGAACCTATATTACATCAGTAGTAGGTAGTCAAAATTTATCGTCTCCTAGTTCAGGCACTCTAAAAGTCTTGAACTTGCTAGCATATGGACCTCCTTAAGGATAACTATCAGCTCGAATAAGTGGCGACTTCTAGGGCTACGCTTTATATCCGTCCAAATGGTTCAACAGGATCAAGAATATGAGCCTCACATGCGCGCTGTTTGATTTTTTAAATAGTTTGATCGGATTTTTATTGTATGTGGTGTGTTCTTCTTAGGTTGGTTTTTGTTGGTGTTTTGTTTGTTTTGGGTTATTATTTTGTTGAGGGGGTGTGGCTGATCTATGTCGGCGACATTTCTCTGTACTGGTTTTTGGCTAGGGTTGTTGTTTTTGTAGTCGCGGTTTATCTCTTGGTTGTTAGGAGGTGGCCCCGGCTCATACTGTCTGAACAGGGAGATAGCTGGCTTGGCGTTGCTGGAGCCTGGGGGCTTAGGGCCAAGTGTGTCTGTACTAGCAAGCCTTCACGCATACCCTCCTCGCCTCCACACGACATTGTGGCAGTGTCCTTCATGGGGTATGAGGCAAAGATATGTACCTACGACTTCTACCTCTTCAGCCCGGGCCAGCGGGACATGTTCGACCCTAAGATAGCGGGTGAAAAGTGTGAACCACTATTTGCTGTTGCCTCAGAGGGCATGGTTGTCGAAACAAATGCGGCGGTGGAAAAGGCCTACAAGCGGGGAGACTTCATAACGGGCACGGTGGCGTGGAGCGGCCGCCACCGCGCCTCCTACTACCCGCTGGGAGACCAGATTATACAGGTGCCTATCCCGCAAAAACTATACAAGTACTCGCTACTAAGGC
>CAZJJA010000110.1:0-4023 GCA_964546235.1 uncultured Thermofilaceae archaeon
TTAGTGTATTCTCGATAACATCGAGGCTTGACTCCAAAACCTTTTCTGGGAGCTCGGCACATACCTCTGTCTGGGCGCTAGCGAAAACCTCTACAACGTTGGCCTCAATACCGCTATATCCCCTAACTAGCGAGACAAAAGCTTCTTCAGGTTCTATCTCTGATTCAACTACTTTAAGCTGGTCAATGATTTCTTTTGCTTCACTCCTAAGGTTGTCTAAAAGAACCTTTCTGCTCTCAAAGAGAGCGTCTAAACTTATAGCACTATATGTTTTTGGCCTACCCATAGAAGCTCTGATAAAGCCTTTTCTCAAAAGACTGGACAGGATGTTGTACAATTGTGGCTGATGTATATTTCTCAGCGACTCTAAAAGCTCTTTAACTGTAGCGCTACCTTTGACGTATATGGCAACATATACCTCCGCCTCCTTCTCCGTCAGACCAAGGTTTTTGAGTATACTATGGAGTCTTTTTCTCTTAGACTCCACCGCTATCAGCCTCTCATTTCTAAAACGTTTCTCAAATATATAATTCTAAACGAAAAAACTTATTTATTAAAAATAATTAGTATTTAAAAATAAAGCTAAGAGTTTGTATAATAACCACGTATAGACAAAAACCTGTCAACAATAGACAACAAAAAGGGTACAACCAGCAACGCGACAACAAGCCTCGCGTCTACAAAAATCCTATAGCCCTCATACTCTAGACTATACATACCCCAATCAGATAGGCCGAGAATAAAGAATATTTTGAGAGAATCGCCCATCGCCCCGAAAATGCTGCCGATAAATCTCCCTTTAAGAAATTTTGCTATAAACCCGAGAAAAACTATTAAACCACCAATGATAAGAGTTATCTCAAGCTTCTCTAAGGGAAAATATAGAGAGACGAACAAGGGCACAAAAATCCAGAGCAAAGAATCAAACACAGCGCCCAGAAATGCTGACGCAATCCTATCCAAAAATTGCCCTCTATCCATTCCTCTCGACGCGCACATAGAGTAACCCACCCATGTCTGCATTCACGTAAATCTTTCTCTTACACATAGCATACTTTACTGGAACAACCAGAGAGATAACTGATGTCTCACCCGGACTCATAACCCCATTCCAGGTAAAGTTCTTTCCGCAAAGCTCCAAGTCGACTTTTAGGGAAAGCGGCAGAAAACCCTTATTGACCGCTTCAGCCTGGATAACAACGTTTGTGCCTTGTGGAATAACTTTTAGCTCTGTTCCGTGCAGCCCCTCAGAAACCAGATATACATTAGCGATAATCAGAAAGACTAGTACAAGAGAAAAGACTTGTAGGACGCGTTTTGCTATACTCAGTGGGGAAGACACTTCTACCAACCTTCAGCCTGCTTAGTCTTTTCTTCACCGAATGCTTCTAGACCCCTAGCGACTAGTATGGAGCCAATCCATCCCATTATCCCTAGAAAAATCGCCTTAACCACAGCCCATATCAGCGAATTAAGGGCGGAAGTCAGGTCTCCACTAATGTTTATAGACGAGTATTCTACGTATGCCAGGAAAAAGGTGATTAGAAGCAACAGTATGCCTGCAAAAATCAAAACAGAACCTAACCTGCTGAGTGAGGTTGGCATGACAAAAATATTATTTCATAACTAACGTATATATTTCTACTTTACAACCTTTACTAGTCTGCGCCTCCTCCAATTTGAGTATTCGACAGCTACGATATAGGTTATAACTACGAGTATTATTGTAAGCACTAGAAGGCCTATAAATTCGGTAGAAGAAAACGGTGTTCCATGAAGTTCGACGAAAACGTCGAAAGAAAACTCAGCCTCACCTGGAACTGAGACTTGTTTTACTTTCTCCTCTCCACCATATGAAACCCTTATCTCATAATTTGCGTTTGGAAGGAGAACGGAGTAGATGCCCGATTCATCAGTTACTCCCTCTTCTACCAGTTGGCCCTGATACAACACTTTTACAACCACCCCTCCGAGGCTTTGACCTCTGCTACCAATAGTCCGGACGACGAGTTTGCCGATATTTGGGACCACAATTACATCTTTTTCGCCAATCTTTATCTCTTCTGAATAGCCGACTGGTACGCCCTTCCACGAGACCACAGTTACCTTCATAATTCCCAGAGGAACATCCTTTATCCTAAATGGGTTGTCGGGGTCCAGTATAAACTCATAACTCCTACCGTCGAGAAGCTCTACCTTCACTAGCGCACCTTTAAGTGAAGTTCCATCCGGAGCAATAATTCTTATTCGAGGCGCTGCGGTAACATATGCCGCAAAGATAAACATCAAGGCTAAAACAAAGATCAATCTTTTCATAAATAACCCCCCTAACGAAATTAAAGCAAGCTTCTAAAAATAGATTATCTAACTACCATACATGAATCGCACTTCAACCAATTGAATAGAAGAAAAATTGCAAAGAATTCTAATACCTAATACATAAGATGAATATGAAAATGATAAGGTTACGCCGTGGCGACGCACCCTCGTTCGTAGTTGTTATAATCCTTGCAGTTTCTATAGCAATAACCATTGCCGCTACATACTGGCTTTCAAATATAGCAACCCTTTTTACGAGATATGAAGACCTGCGCTTCGTATATTTCGATAATTATGGTCCTATAGTAGAAATAGGAATTGTGAACAAAGGCACAGTAACCTCATACATCAAAACATGCTGGCTTAACGACAAATATAGGGTAGACATAATTGATGCAGTAGACAAAACCACAAGTGAAACAGCAATACAGATCGATGAAGACAACCAACCGCAAATTGTGATTGAGCCCGGACACACCGTCACAGTGTGGCTACACATTCCAGTCTACTTAGACGCTGGCATAGCATACAAGATAAAATGTGTCACAACCACTGGGCTCGAGATATACCGTCATGGTAAGACAACCAAGCCTATAGGAAAGTCTGAGAAAATTAAGCTTGTGGCCTACGCGGGATTTAGCGGAGAAGAAAACAATCCAATGAGAGAGATAGAAATTGATCCACTAACATGGACATTCACCTACCGCTATTATTCCGAACCCAACCCAGATGGAGAAAGAACACTACTAGCCACATACACTGGTCAAATACAAGTACTCGTGAGAACATCGGAGGCTTATACGACACAGGTAAACCCCAGCTCCCCGCTTGTCATAGTCATTAATCCTAAGGCTGGAAAAGAAGACTGGAATTTCACCTGGCACGGAGCTTGCCAGACAGGATGCCCATGGCCATGGCACGCTAACTTGACTTTTTATCTGCCAAAGATAGACGACGCAGTCCCGGGAATGGACTTTCTAATATTATGGGAAGACCAGTGGGACGGTCCCGGCTACAGCTATGCAGGAGACTGTTATAGCTGGCTAGACCATGTCGTAAGAGTCACATGGAAGAAAAACGGAAAGGCTGAAGTCCGTGTCTACCATGCATCAGGCGGCTATATGCACGAATTCTGGATTGAAAATAAGAAGCTTTATACAAAAGACCATGGAGAAGTCATTGACTGTTGTGAATGTGGTCCGTCCTGCGGGGGCATATGCAACTCATGCACAGGGGCCTGCACTTTTAACTCGTGCGGTTATTACATACCATGCCCCTGCCTATTAATAGGTGGATAACAATACGGAATTTTACTAAAATTAAATTTATGTAAAATTAAATTGATAAAACGCTGATAGGCCAAAAACTAGAAGGTAAAATCCATCTAGTCACGATATAATCTATCGCTTTGACAGAATAGTGCCAAGCGATAGTTAATCGAATTTTACTCTCTTGACTAGCTCTAACGCTTTTTCAAGTGGCGTAGCAAAGAACCCTATTGAGTAGTCTGAGACACCACCAACCCATATGAGCTGGTCTTTGTAGAGTATCAGCCCATTGCCGAAGATCACTAAGGGCCTATCACCGTACTCTTCTACAAGTCCCTTTGGTGCTAGGATATAGTCAGTTACCCCTAGAAGGTTTCCTTGGTCGTCTACTAGTGCTAGCCCATTCCTATAAGAATAGTCGTGTCTGTGGACTGCA
>CAZJJA010000111.1:0-3933 GCA_964546235.1 uncultured Thermofilaceae archaeon
TAACCAGCCGGAGCGCCAATCAATCGTGATAAATTAAATTTATCTGCAAATTCTGACATATCAAACCTAATTAATGATGATTGTCCGCTTTTCTTACCAAAAACCTCTTGAGCTAAAATTTTAGCGGTGGCTGTTTTGCCAACCCCCGAAGAACCTAAAAGCAAAAAAGAGCCTAACGGTCTATTTTTTCCAGACAGCCCCGCTTTAGCTCGTTTTAAATAAAACGCTAATTCCTTTAAAACATCATCTTGCCCAATTATTTTTTTAGCCAATTTTTTTTCAATATTGATTAATCTGTTTTTTAAGGTAACCAAATTGTCTAAAGGCACTCCCGTTGTCTGGCTGATAATTTCGGCAATGTTTTTGGCTGTAATTTCTAATCCTTTATTTGTTTTAACAACATACTCACTACCAACCTTAGTTATCTTTGTCACCATATTTGATGTATAATATTCTGCGCCCTCGAGCATGCCTTTTACCATCTCTTTCCTGTCAACAGTAAAACCTCTGATTTTTAGGAAAAACTTCTTTCCACCCTTGAAACGCATCTCGATTCCAGAAAAGATGTTTAATTTCTGAGCTTTCTCGATGTATTCGTAGGCTTTTTTCACCGAAGGCTTCTTTGTTATAAATACTATGTCTTCTTTGAATGGCAGATATTCTCCGCAGACTACAGGATTTTCAGGCTCCTTTTTCCGTTCTATACCTATAGACTTAACTCCAAGCTCTTGCAACCTTCTAAGACTAGCACTTCCCGCAGGTCCCAGTCCAATTACAACTGCATCGTATACAGGCACATAGTTATCTATACTCAAGAGGATAAAAAATGTGCTTATCTGTGTATCAATAAAGCATAAAGGAGATAAAGTTTTATGGACAGACTCTCTCTTTTCCAAGGAGATTTATGGCCGCCTGGATTAAAGTTAAAGAACTCTCTAATACATCCTCTACGAAGCTCTTGCCGTTTTCTGTTAATTCGTAGAGCTTCTTTTCACGTGGACCTATTTTGGTTGTTTTTATTATACCTGCATCTTCTAGCTGACGTAAAAATGGGTAGACTTGTGAGGGACCGACACTACTACCTGTGATCTCTTCCAACTTTTTCATTATTTCATATCCGTGTTTTGGCCCTTCAGCTAGGAGTGTGAGTGTGTATAATTTGATTACAGTGTTAACTCTAATTTTATCGTGTAGCGATTTTCTTTCAGATGACATTTTTATCACCACTTATTACTTTTGAGAATATATTCCGGTGGCAATATATAAATTAATTCTCTGAGGGATTATTTATAATAAATTTTGTTTATAAAATATATTAGAAAAATATCGATATATACAGAATTTTATATGATGGATTGTTATCTGAAACATATTATGGATAAAAAACCTCCGATAGACTTGTGATAATAGCTCCTAGTCAACCTTATGAGCCCTTCAGTTGACGGCATGTAAAGTATGGTCTCATATAACATATTCCATTTGTAGTCTTTACCTCGTGAAACTATTCGAGCTAGCAATGGGGCAATAATTAACAAGTGTATATACAGTAAAAGTCTCCTAAGCCCTTTAGGCTGAAATATATCTACTATACAGATATTTTTCTTTACAACCTTCCTCATGTTTATGATAGCACTTGCCTTGTTAAGGAAATCCCTAAAAGAAAAGAAAGCTATCACACTATCGATAGAACCCGATCTCAGAGGCAAATATTCGGCCACACCTACTATTCTATGTTTATTACAACTCTTGATAAAGACTTCTTTTCTTGGCGGAAAGACAGGATCCACACATATCATTTCAAGGTTTGGATAGTCTTCATAGTAGTGACAGTCACCACATCCTATGTCGAGAACACTACCTGATAGAGAATTCATTACGAGGTTTCTCATATAAGAGTCGAGCCCGAGACTCATAATAGTGTTTGCTTTTACATAGACCTTGTCGGAAAAGAGCTTTATGAGAGCTTTTTCCACTCTTATCCACAGGTTTGGAGGAAGTCCCAAAGTGCTAGTGTCGTGCAAATAGACCAGCCCTCTCCATAATGCTGGTTACTGTATCTTTTAGCTGTCCACCTATCTCATTAAGAAATGCCATTAAAGTGAATACTGTGAAGTCGACAATCCTTCCATCGAACTCCTTTGCAACCTTCGCAAGCAGACTCATTTTCTCCTCCAATAGACTTAGTGAATATTCTAGGTAGTCTCCTCTAGACTCTTTCATCAATGATATCACACTGCCACTATCTGACTTTGCACCGCTTATGATGTCTCCCAGGTCATCTATTATCTGGTATACAACGCCTAAAGTTCTCCCAAAAATTTTCGCCTTATCTATCATATCGTTCTTTCCCACCAGATATAGAGGTAGAAAAGCTGCTGCTTCAAAGACAGATCCAGTTTTATACTCTATTATCTCCATATAACTTTTCTCAACCGACTGATTGTTCAAGATCCTTGTATCCCATATTTGTCCTATCGCTGCTCTCCGCCAGGCATCCATGCTGTCGATAACCGCCTTTACGCCAGCGATTGTTATTATCTTTACAGCCTCCGAAATCATTATATGTGGCAATGATACAGCGTCCCCTATCCCGTATTTTTTCCAGAAGCTTTCTCTCCCGCGCCTAGTAGGGCTGTTGTCAACTATATCATCATGTATGAGGCTTGCTGAGTGCATAAGCTCTATAGCAAAGGCTAGTTTCAATGTATCATTAAGATTTGCACGGAAGATTTCGCCAATATATATTGTTAATAAACCTCTTAGCCTCTTGCCTCCTCTCATAGCATAGTCTATCTCGTCTGTAAACTCGAAAAACAGGGAAGGTAGCTGTCTGTCTATATATTCGTCTAGCAATGCTCTCAGTTCTTGGAGCTTCTTTTCAGTCTCTATAAAAATAGTTCTGTTCGCCATTAGAACCCAATATTCCTACTTTAGATAGATTATATTGTTAACGTAGTCTTCGGAAAAATAATTTATTATACCTTAAGTATCCTTTAAATCTATGATAGATTCCCACTGTCATCTAACATATCCCGGATTACACGAAATACTAGATGAGGCAGTAGAAGAAGCTAAGAAAACTTTAGACGCCGTTGTCACCTGCGGCTTGCCTTATGAGAAAGTAAAGACCAACAGATACACTGCTTTGGAGTCGTTAGATCTTTCTCAGAAGAATCCGGGGTTCATTTTTGTGACACTGGGTCTTCATCCAACACAGGTTCCTGAGATGAGTGATGAGGAGATAGAAAGGTACATTTCTTTTATCAGAGAAAACAGTGGTAGCATTGTTGGTATAGGTGAGATAGGGCTTGATAAATATTGGATTAAGGACGACGAAGTCCATCGTAGGGTTAAAGAAGTATTCAAGAAAATGCTTCGTCTAGCCGAGGAGCTGGGAAAGCCTGTAGTGATTCATAGCAGGAAGGCGGAGGGAGAAGCTCTTGAAGTTGTCGAGACTTTTTCGCTGAAAAAAGTCTTGTTTCACTCATACACTGGAAACATGACTGTGGCAAAGAAAGTTTTAGAGCATGACTACTATTTTTCGGTAAACTACAGAGTTACTAATACAAAGACAATGAGAAAGATTGCGCGTAGCTTCCCGCTAGACCGCATCTTGACAGAAACTGATGCACCCTTTCTCTCACCTGTAGGCGGTGTCAATAGACCAGCTAATGTGAGGTATGTGGTAGAGGAAATCGCAAAACTTAGAAAAATGGATGTTAGTGAAGTAGACTTGGTTACTACGAAGAATGCGATCGAGTTTTATAGCCTAAAAGTATTGAAAAAATAGCCATGAGTCGCAGGAAAAGTCTCTACAGTTTCGCGAATACTCTCATCCTCATAGGCTTCCTTTTGATTTTCCTCTCAGTACTTGAAATCGCGATGGTTTCTGTTCTTTCTTCTAGGACTTTTTTGTAATTAGTGCCGACAACG
>CAZJJA010000112.1:0-2104 GCA_964546235.1 uncultured Thermofilaceae archaeon
TGAGTATTAAAGTAGCTCGCATTGAAATACCCGATTGGAAGAGCTAGCATAATGGCTAGGAATACGTATAATAATAGATACTTTCTTAAATGATTGGCTACTCTCACTAGACTTACCATGATTGGTCACCAAGTTAAGAATAGCTTCTAGTTTTTTATAAACTTACCGGTCAGTCAAACCAACTAGTCAATAATCAAGGGTTCTCTATATAATTTCAATGAGAAAAATTTAGGTAATAATATAGAAGATATATTAAAAAGAAAATACAAATAACTTATTAATACACAAGTTAATTTTAGTGAAAATCCGTGCTTCTGGTAACATATCATAAAGCCGTAGTGCTAAAAAAATTCACAGTACTAGCACAGAAAAGGTAATAAAGTTGGTAGCACTGTGATAATAGAAAAATTTATATTATTGATATACAAGCTTAATTCGATAATCATGTTCTTGCCAAGAACAACGCTCGGACTCGAGCAGAACAAGATCAAGCCTCAAGTGACTATAAAAAGTTATAATCTCACTACAACTGTGCCAATACATAAAAGCACTGCGAGCATACCACAACATAGCTTGGGAAAAGGCGGTTCATGTAAAATATAACGAAGGTGTACGCAAATGAATGACAGGAAGATCGTCCTTGAATGCAGAAATCTTGTCAAAACTTACAGCTTCGGGGAGACCCGTGTCGAAGTTCTCAAAGGTATAAACCTCAGAGTATACGAGGGCGAGATCATAGTCATAATGGGGCCGAGCGGTAGCGGGAAGACAACACTCCTTTCTATACTCGGGACACTTGAGAGACCGACGAGCGGAGAGGTGATAATCGCAGGCACCGATGTCACCAAGCTAAGCGAAGAGGAACTCACAAGGTTTAGGCTTGAAAGACTCGGCTTCGTCTTTCAAACCTACAATCTCCTCAGAATCCTAACAGCCGTGGAGAACGTTATGTTTCCCATGCTCGTCTCTGGAAGCTACACCTTCAAAGAAGCAAGGGAGAAGGCTTTCGAACTCCTCAAACTCGTCGGACTCGAGAAGCACGCGGACAAGTACCCAGGACAGCTCAGCGGAGGACAACAGCAAAGAGTGGCCATAGCCAGAGCCCTCGCCAATGACCCAGAGATAATCTTTATGGACGAGCCAACCGGGAATCTAGATGCCAAGTCTTCCGCCAGGATCCTCAGTCTCATAAAGATACTCAACGAGATTTATGCCCAAACTTTCATGATAGTCACCCACAACCCGGAGCTAACAGTCTTCGCCTCACGGGTAATCTACATTAGGGACGGCACCGTCTACAACAACCCGCCAAGCGACCTTTTCCAGAAAAGCGTTAAGCAGGAGATGGAAGAGTCTCGTAGAAAGCTTTCAGCAATACTTGAGTCTCAGCACAAGATACTCGAGATTGACGCAAGAAATCTCTATAGGCGGGCTAAAACCGGGCAACTGGACGAAGAAGAGTTAAAAGCGCTGCTTCAAAAACTAGAAAAAAGGCATATGCTTTTTCAAAAGTTTAGGAATACTAGCTATCTCAACAGCTGATTTAATCATAAGTGAAGAATTGTTATTTGTTTATTTCTATATTTACAGTAATCTTATAGGAGATGTTTAATTTGAATTTAAGGCTAAGAAACTAGGCGTACATGAACTCGTAATTCTCTTTGTTTCATAAGGTTATTTCATGATCTACAGCTGAAAACCTTTGTAGAAATATTTATATAAATGATATACATGATAATCTCGATTAATAATGAAGCATATGGTTCATAACAAACTTTTAGCTCTGACGGTCGTCTGTCTCATAGTAGCAATGACGCTCCAAGGAGTTCTGGGAAGTCCTGTCTCCATAGATATTTCGAAGAACATTTCTAGGAAAATGATAGTAGTTCCGGGAAAGGGTGTTACATATGCAGAGACACTCGTTTCTATCACGGTTGAGGGACGAGGAACAATCAATCTTGTGGACAGAACCTTTATTAGCGGCGCTAAGAAGGTAGAGTTTACAGGCGAAAAGCCAGACAAGTGGTTCCTTGATGGTAGCTTCCTTAGGGCTAGGTGGAGCAGACTTAGAGTAGATGGAAAGAAATCTCTGAACTATAAAGTC
>CAZJJA010000112.1:2114-3850 GCA_964546235.1 uncultured Thermofilaceae archaeon
GGAGAAGAAACCTTTCGTAAATGTCTCCATGGAGGTGTACTTTGACGGTGTCAGAGTAGACGAGATGGAGTATAGAGATGGCTTCTGCGTCGTTGAAGGCGACGTTCCGAGAGAGGTCAGATATGTCCTGAGAATTAGATCGAATATTGAGGCAAACGGGACGTTGTTGCCACAGACGCTAATACTCATGCTTACAGTGAACAACGAGTACCTATCCCTTGTAAACTCGTCTCTCAATCCACAATTTGTAACCGAGATGGGTGAGGAAACGACCTATAACTGGATGACAACGCTCGACGATGAATTCCCCTTCAACCTGACACTTAGGGTCAAAAGAGTTGACCCCTGGGGAGAAGTCCAGCTTCCACCAATAATGATCATGTCAACGCTTGACACAAGTTCTGTATTATCTGGACTTGAGAAGACTTTTAGTAGAGTGATGCATGACATCAACGACACAGACATCTTTTCTAATGTATCGCTCGCAGACATGCCGTCAAGGATGGAGAACATGAGCATTTTCTTCAAGGTTATGGGACTTAGGCTCGCCAACATATCTGCGATGCTCTACAACCTCTCAATCCATTCCAGAGTCGCGTCAGAAAACCTCAAGAAAGCCTCTGAATACGCTTTCAAGGCTGCAGATCAGATAGAATCATCGACCAGCCTAGACAGTAAATACATATCAAAGACTAGAGTAGCTGTCGACAGCCTATATAAGGTTATAGACAACCTAGACAAGGCTCTGTCCAAGCTTCCCTATGTTCCTGGAAACCTCAGAGAAAGTGTCCATGAAGCCAAGAGCGAGGTTCAGAATATTCGTAGTCTCCTCTCAAAGGTAGAGTCGATGCAGGAAAAGGCTCGTGATGCGGCAACTAGTCTTAGGAGTATGGGAGAGTACCTGAAGGAGGCTTCGAGGAACATGGAGGAGCTCGGCGATATGATGCTGAACATAAGTGTCTCGATGAACGAAACGTCCGTAATGATGATGACTCTATCAGAAAAGTTTAGCAAGATTGGAGAGGAGTTCGACAAGTTAGCCCCACTATTTGAAAATACAGGTTCTCTCTTGGATATGCTGGCCAGTCTCAAGGATAAAAAGGATACTCTTGAAAAATCTCTAAGTGTCTACAGGGCTCAGCGTCCGATAGCCACTGTGGGCGGGGAAAGGGTTCCCGGGGATATAGTGTCTGATATAGAGAGTATAAACCTTGTAGCTCTCAAGGTAAAAATAAAGAGGGATATAGACTCAATGTTTAAAACGAGAGAGAAGAGTGTTCAGCCAGAGGAGGGTAAGAAAGGTATTGGCGTATTGCCTGTGGCTCTTGTGGTCGGATTTGCTGGCTCTATGGGTAGTACGATGCTTATAAGAAAAAGGAGGAATAAAGTATCAGTAACTTATATGGAGAGATTAGAGAAGATAACACAAGAGCTTTTGTCAAAGGGTGTTTGACTTTATGTCTAGAAGAAACGAGCCATCTGAGGAAGAGAAGAAGAAAAAGGACGTTCTAATTAGGGGAATCGACCGCGAAGCCTATGATGAGATGCTAGTTCTAGCCAAGAGACTTAATACTAGCTTGGGCAACCTTGCCTCAGACGCATTTAGGCTCTTTGTCTCTCTTGTCGAGGATCAGGGGACTGTGGTTCTGATCCCCCTCGAGGTCGCGAGGAAGAGTTCTAGGCTTGTGCCAGGGTTCGTGAGAAAGCTAAAGCCTGTCCTCATAAGGCATGTTTCA
>CAZJJA010000113.1:0-3844 GCA_964546235.1 uncultured Thermofilaceae archaeon
GCTCTCCCTCTCGAGGAGGCGCTTGCTCTCAGCGACGTAAGGGTCGAGAGCGCCGTCTCTCCGGAGTAGGCTTAAACCTTAATATTGGTTTAACCTGTTTCTCCTCACTTCTTTCGCGCGCGGTCAACATTATAGACCTTTTCTTGAAAAAGAGGTGTGTTGTCCTCGGTTTGGGGTGCTGAATTGCTATCCAAATATATAGATTTGCGCCCATTTATATTCAATGATCGAGAAGCTGTACAGGTTTCCTCCACGCTATGGCCCGGAGTGGGGGTCTGGCGGGATATTCGGGCTGAGGTATCATAGGGGTGTCTTGTACTTTACCGTCGCTTTTGAGGCTGAGGCGCACTTCATATCCGACGAGACCCACAGGGTGTACAGGTTCGAGAAGGCAGGGTATCTGCCCACTTCTGGAGGAGACACATACAATGCTGTTGACGCAGTAGACGAGTACATCTATTTCGGCGGATGGGTGCATGCGCCAGCAAGGTATGCGGGCAGGAGGGGGAGGGGAGGAATAATCCTCTTCTACGACAAGTTCAGCCACGTCCACTCGTACAACGTTGCCGAGGACAAGGTGGAGCTTCTGTGGAAGGAGGGCATAGGCCACGAGTCAAGATGGGCGGGTGAGGTATCAGACATAATATACGATCCCATAAACGACAGGCTCCTATTGGCCCGCGGAGACGGGCATGAAAACCTTGGAATATACTCTCTTGACCGCAGGGGAGGAAAGGCTGTCCTCTTAAGCGACAAGACGTCACTCAAGGGTTCCCTACTCTCAGACTACGCTTGCTTCGACCACACCGCGTCCTGGAGAGAAGGTGTCAGGGCGATACAGTGCCTCGACCTTGTTGAAGATAGGCTCGAAACCTTCCAGATAGACTACGCGAAAAACAGTATAGACTATAACATCGCATTCTTCACGCAATCAGGCTGTGCCATCTCGGCCTACGGTAAATACATACACTTCGTGAGAGGAGGAGTCCTTATCGGAAACCCCATCGCAGGCGAAGACATGACGTTTTACAGGCTCTTCGACTTCGGGCTCTCGGGCTACGGGCCCCTCAGGACGGTGGCGCTACCCGTAGGCGGCGGAATATTGACAGCCTTCAACGCATACACCCACGGGATACTATACCCCAGAACAGAGGAGGAAAAAATGTTCGCAGAGGCTACAAATCGAATAGTCGGACCGACGGTACTCCTATACATCACGCCACCACAGGCGAAAATCGTAGCCACCTTGGGGGCGCGTGTAACATCAATCGAAAAGGTTGGCGACAAATTATTGCTGGGCACATCAACCACCGCGAACTACGGGGCCCTTGACGCTGGTCCTGTAGACGCGGGCTGGAAAGACGTACTTGCCGTCGACACCGACATACTCTTCAGAGATCCTTCACCAGCCACCTTCGTGATCTCGGGAAGCCAGGTGTTAGACATGGCGTGGGGTGGCATACCCCTTTACGGCTACAGGAACCCCAAACTAGTAATAAGTGCCTCTAGAGACAACACGCTTACAGTCTACACATACGATATATCTATACCGCCTCTTCAAGCCGAAGAAGATAAACTCAAAATAGCGCGGGGAAGAAATGTCATCGACCTTTCATCCTTCAAAGGAATAGTTTCCTTTAAACTCGAGGTAGAAGATGAGGGAATGCGAGCAAAAATAGTCCTCGAATAATCTTTTTCCATTCTTCAACGAATTTATCACTGAATGTGTGACGAATCATTGACTCCTACTAACATGGATGCATGTCTACAACGTCTCTAGTTTTCTAGTATACTCTGAAGTGGCTCGAGAAGGCATAGTTCTAGGCATAAAGTAATTAAACCAGATGAGATGCTTTAGAAAAGGGCACATTGAAAAAAGTAACCATACCCGAAAAGGACATAGACACTATAATATCGTGCACCAGCATAGATGTCTCGAAGACCCGTCTAGTCAAAATACCCGGAACCTCTGCTGACACACGAGTCTATAAGGTAGATATCGATCTTCCGGTAGGAGAAGCATATATAATAGACACACCTGCGGGGGCACGCCTAGCCTCAATGCCAGAGATAGTTGGCTTAGAGCTTGAAAAAACAGCTCTCGAGGCCGCAGAGGAGGCTGCCAAGTTTTTTGAATATATACATGAAGGAGAAGAAAATGTTCTCCTATTACATGTACTACGAGCTTCCACCGGATACATGTTAAATGTGGCCATGGAGAAGAGGATGAAAACCGAAAACATATACGTTAGGGTTAGATACGACGAATCCTCGTATCGTGACCACGAAGGGCGCGAGGCTAGGGCAATATACACGAAAGTTGGTAAACTTGTGGGCGACAGCTATATCATCGTTGTCGCGGACACAGTTGCAACCGGGAACAGCGTCATCGAGGCTCTCGGAAGGACCATAAAGGTCTTGAATTTCAAAAACGTAAAACTAAAAGAGGCATATTTCTACGGATTCATGTCGCTCGAAGGAATCAAAAATATATCAAGCTTCCTATCTGAACAAAACCTATCAAGAGTGATTTTCCTCACAATCCAAGACATAACACCGCTCTCTTCAAATAAGTACGACATGCCTCTCTACGGTATCGACGAGTTCGCCTATAGCGAAAAGAAAGAAAAAAGGATTCTCGGCTCTATCGTGGATAGAGCAACCCTAAAGCGCATGCTTCCCCTATACTATCCCGGGATGGACCAGCCGGGAGACTGGAGCGAGAGACAATGCAAGCTCTTCAACGGCTTCTTCTATGAGAGAGGCGACATTGAGGGGCACCTTAAAAGAAGCCTTGAAATGCTTGAAAAACTCCGTGAGATACAGAAGGGGGAAGAATGGTATAGGGAATGGCATGAGCAAATCTACAATGAAAGGAAGGAGAGGATCAAGAATATCTTATCTATAAAGAAATATTGCTAACATATTAGCCAAGCCTTTCAATGATTACTCGAGGATCAATCCTCTTTATACCAGGTATTTTATCAAAAACGCTGTCTGTTGAAATAATTGTATGATCCTCGACTTGCGCCAGAGCTGTAGCCGCATAGTATGCATCAAATATTGAAGAGATATTATATTGTCTCATTAGAGTTAAGGCCAAAAGATCGATTTCAGTAGTCGTCTCTAGAAATTCTAGATTCTCGATATTAGTAATAGCTGCTACGCGAAATATATAGTCGTCTAAGGATACTCCTTCTTGCATAGAAACATAGTATAATTCATGTAAAACTTCTCTCGACGCATAAATTTTTCCCAATTTTCCAGCCTCTATCGCAACAATAATTCTCGTGGCAACAGGCTTTAACCAATCCTTCGTTTTCACATACGCATAGAGAATATCTGTTTCAATCATCATAGCTGATTCCTCCTTTTAGCCCTTTCAACAGCATCTTTTCTAGCAAGATCTTCTGCAAGCTTCTTTAACTCCTTACGTCCTTTGTCTGTATCCAGCCAATCTTTAGCGTATTTACTAGGCTTTGGTGGAATAGGAATTAGTACGACAAAACTGCCCGCTGGAATAACGGCAACCCTAGTGTTTCTGATACCTGTTTTCTTAGGAAGTGTTAGGCGACCTCTTTCATCTACTCGAACCACAGACATAATTTTTTCCCTAAAAACTATATTCTACCCAAAAATATTTAATTTTCCCCTAAATACTATATTTTATCTACAAAACTTGAGAAAATCGTTTTTAGGTTATTTCTTGGACATTACTATTTTTATAATTGATAATGTCAGAGCTGCACCTATGATTATCCCTGTTATAAGAGCTATAGCTGTATAGAGATATAGTTTTTCCCGTTGTGATTCCTGATCGAGTTCTGCTTGCCTATAGAGTACT
>CAZJJA010000114.1:0-3771 GCA_964546235.1 uncultured Thermofilaceae archaeon
TAGCGTTGTGTGGGAATCTCCTTCTATTTTTATAATATATGTGTTATTGCCTACAGGGAGCATTCGAGGTCTACTATATGATACCTCTTTTAACAGAACATTTGGCGAAGTACTGTTTTCACCGAAAACTGTTGAGCCCATATATGCTAGGAGTATAGCTATAATCGCTACTAACAATAATTTTATCCTATTCACAAGAAAATACAAGAATACCTGCAAAATAAACCTTCTATTACATATCTGCTAAACAAATGTATCAGTGAAAATTACATGTAATTTATATTACAGGGTCACGCGATAAAAAACCCTCATGCATAATCCTAGCATCAAAAGTATGTTTTTAACAGAAAAATGCTGAAATAGAAATTATGAATCCATCCTCACCATTACTCTAAGAGCCTCTTCCACTGGCTGTTTCAAGTGTAACCGTTCAAGCTTGTCATTCTGCTTGAAGAAGTGGACGGTAGGAGAGTCAAGCATAATCCTTCCGTTGTACAGGGCTATAGCTCTATCAGTGTATTGGTATGCAACATCTGTGCTATGTGTGATCACAACCACGGTCCTGCCCTCCTCTGTAAGCTTTGAGAGTTGTTTCATCAGCTGGTGGCTGAATCTCTTATCTTGACCAGTGGTCGGCTCGTCAACTACGAGTATCTGTGGCTCCAAGACATATATGCTAGCTATGGCAAGCCTCCTCTTCTCCCCCTTGCTCAAGAAGAACGGGTGCTCGTCCCTCTGCTCCTCAAGCTGGAAGATTTTTAGCGCCCTTTCCACCCTCTCCTCGATCTCCTCTTTAGGCAAACCCTGTAGCTTGAGCGGAAATGCTACCTCTTCCCAGACGGTCTGCGCAAAGAGCTGATGTTCAGGGTTTTGGAATACATAGCCGACTTTTCTCGCAAGCTCAAGCCTCGTGTAATCTTTTATCCTCTTGCCGTCAATGTAAACCTCGCCGCTTGTGGGCTCTAAGAGCCCCGCTATTATACGGGCAAGGGTAGTCTTCCCGCTACCGTTCGGGCCAAGAATAGCCATCATCTCTCCTTTATAGAGTCTAAGAGAGACACCCTTCAGAGCCTTGGTGCCGTCTGGATACACGTGTCTGATATTCTTTAGCTCGGCGACCACTTCTCCGCCCATATGGTTGGCGTTTTGCCTCCGCAAAACAGCATCTAGATCGATGCCCCTCTTCTTGACAGCCCTTGCCAGCTCCTCAACACTATCTATGTGTCCGTTAAGCCCAAGCCTATAAGACACCTCTACTATCTCGGGCGGATATACTCCATGTCTCTTAACCTCTTCTACGCGCGAGTATACCTCTCTCGGTGAGCCCTCCATCACAACCTTTCCTCCATCAATAAGAACAAGTCTATCTGCAAACCTCGCTATCAGATCTGACTCATGCTCCACCATGACCACAGTTATGTCTAGGTTTTCGACAAGGTTCTTTATCGCGCCGACGACCTCTTCTTTCCCAATTGGGTCGAGGTCCGAGGTTGGCTCATCGAGTAACAATATTTTTGGCTCCCTTGCAATGGCAGACGCTATAGCAACCCTCTGTTTTTCTCCGCCCGATAGCTGGTGAGGCTGTCTATGTAGAAAGCTCTTGTCGAGTCCTACTATGTCTAGGGACCAGTAGAGTCTTTCTCTGATCTCCTCTGGTTGGAGCTCTTGCGCCTCTAGCCCTAGGATTATCTCGTCTTCTACTGTGCTCATGACGAACTGTATCTCTGGGTCTTCAAACACCATTGCCACATCTCTGGCGATGTCTGTGACTTCGCTCTCTAGCGTGTTTTTGCCTAGAACCTCTACTCTGCCGCTATACTCTCCCGGGAGCCGCTGGGGGTTAATTCCAAGTATAGACAGGAGGAGTGTGGTCTTCCCAGCACCTGAGGGCCCGCTTATGGCGAGGAACTCTCCCTCCTCTACTTTGAGGCTTATTTTGTCTAGAATTTTTTTGTCTGAGCCTCTGTATTTCCATTCTAGTCCTTCTATCTTGATTACATCCATATGTTCCACCCCGCGAATAAAAGGGTCGATAGGAGTCCGACTAGGATGAATGCTAGGTCTCTGTTGGTGAAGTTATAGCTGTGGTATAGGGTCTTGGACCGGGTTGTCGGTGAAATACCTTTTGATTCGAGGGCTAGAGATACCTCGTAGCTCCTGGTTATCATCAAGGAGATTAGTGGTATAAGCATGCTCGCGTATAGAGACATTTTCTTTGTTAGAGGCGTTTTTTCGAAGTCTACACCCTTCGACATCATCGCATCTCGTATCGTGAAGAAGTCGTTAACGAAGAGATGTATCCCTCTGAAGAAGAGCGAGGCAGCTATAGCTATGCCGAAGGGTAGCTTTAGACTTCTGAGTCCCCAAACGATGTCCCTGTCTGATACAGTGGCGAGGAATAGTGTTGCAGAGAGTATCATTGAGACTATTCGTGCCACGAAGAGTATCGTGTAGGATATGGCTGTATCTGTTATAGTGATTCTCCACTCTAGCGTTCCCTTCTCTGCCTCAATCGAGAAAAGCGGAATGTCTAGATAGACTTGTCCAGGCATTTTTGTGAAAACCATGAATGAGAGAGCTATGAACGACGTAACGGATATTATCAACACTATATAGTTTTTGAGGAGAGAGAGGGGCACCCTAGTGTACATAAGGAGTATGAACGACAAGACTACAAGCATCACGGCTGAAAGCGGGTCTTTTACCAAAAGAATGTTAATAGACAAAAAAACAGGAATAAATATTTTGGTCAATACGTGGAGACCTAAGTAGCCCTGGTTTCTAGCCTCGACCCCAGCTAGCTCCCATAGGAGAGTTGGCATTACTTATGCCCACCAGCCTTCAACGTATAACCCTGTGCGCTTGAACACAGGTGTCAGCGCCACGAGCAACGCTGTGGATATTACCGAGAGGACTATGAGATCTCCTACAACCCATCCTACGAAGACTGTCCAGAAGAGTTCTGCCGGTAGAGGTGGCGGGAAGTTAAATAGTGTTAGTGTTCCTGCGCCCCAGAGTCCTGAGAGAAAGGATGTTGTAATAATTCCGAGTATATGTGCTGCCCATGTCTTTTTGTCTCCAGCCAAGAGTCCGAGTATTATACCCAGCACAGCTAGAGCCGTCCCTATGTAGACAGAGTAGACATAGAACGTAGTGACGGGGTCACCGAGGGTAGCGCCCCATAGGACCTGGACTGTTATTCCTAGAAGGAGTAGGATCGTGCCTAGAGAAATGAATACTGGGAAGAGTTTTGCTGGTTTTTCTCTTTTTATGGTGAAGTCTGGGTCAATTTTCAGAGCACGGAAAATGAATGCGGGAACAAAGGCTTCAATGAAGTCTGCAAATGACCAGATAAACGATTGTATAATCGAGTAGCCACTGGGATATAGTCCGAGGAAGAAGCAGCTGAAGTATCCGGCAAGAGAACCCCATAGCCCCATCCATACTCCTAGAGGAACATATATTCCAGCTGCTACATAGAGTGCGGACACGCCAGGCGCGCCTAAGACGGGGAATATAAGGCTTGAGACAACGGCAAGAACGTATGAAACCGCTGTAGCGAATGCAAATGTTACAATGTGCATCCAGGTTATTCTCTTTTTTCCTTTAATATTGACGTTCTTCACGTTTCATATCTTTGAAAACATTACTTAAGTTTTATGGAACAACATTTTTAATATATTAACATGTATATGATATAGTGTCAACATGTCAGAAGCATTCTATTATACCAACAAGGCAGCAAAGGGGAAAATAGAGTACCTGAGCTAC
>CAZJJA010000115.1:0-3722 GCA_964546235.1 uncultured Thermofilaceae archaeon
GGGAAGAATATAAAGGATATCTAGTTTTCCTCTCACTTTTCATCGTCGTCCTATCCACAATAATCGTCGTAGGCTTACTTACAACAAAGAAACCTCAGAACAACATAAAAGACAGCATGATCGAAATACCTGAAACACAGCCAACAGTTACATCCATCAATCAGTCAAACATGCAGCCTTGCCCAGAGCCAGAGACAAACGTTCAAACACACAAGCCAACAAGCGTGGAGGAAAACACAATCTATTTCTCAGGCATCGAGTGGAAGATAAAGTACTCCGACAAGCCTCTAGGCCCAGGGCCAAACATCTTTAACGCGTCAAACGTCTGGGTCGACGACGAAGGAAGACTCCATCTAGCTATAACCTGTGAGAAAGACAGCTGTAGCTGCGCAGAAGTGTTCTCCGTTGAAGAGTACAAATTTGGTGTCTTCGAATTCAAAGTGGAGGGCGGTGCAGCCTATATCGATAGCAAAGCCGTACTTGGACTATTCCTATATAACAGCAACTTCCACGAGATAGATGTAGAGATATCCCGCTGGGGACAAAATGATACACCCAACGCTCAGTTTGTGGTACAACCCTATACGAGACATCTTCCCCACAGGTTCTACATCAGCCCGCAGCATGGCGAAGACATGATTTATGTTGTTGAGTGGGAACCCAAGAAAATAGCTTTTAAGGCATATATCGAGACAACAGATGGAGAAAGGATTCTTGTGAATCAGTGGTCGACAAGAATACGTGAAGTAAAACCCATGCGCATACACATCGATCTATGGCTCATCGATCAGGACAGTGACGGAATGGGTGATCCGCCAGTTGGAGATGGAAATTTAGAAGTGGTAATACTTGGGGTCTCGGTCTCAAATGGCTAGAAAGGAGATGTTACAAGGATTACGAGCCCAGCTGTGACGGCTAGCGTGCCTAGGAATATTTTTCCCGTGGTTTTTTCTTTTAGAACAAACTTTGCTAAAAGCACCGTGAGAATAGGCGTCGAGGATATTATTATCGAAGACTTCGAAGCACCGATTAACAGGATTGAAGAGAAGAATATTAGTGGACCAAGCCCTATACCGAACACACCTCCTATAACCAGGTGTTTGAGCTTCACTTCTGCCAGGCTTTGCTTTGCTCTAGCCACCAGCGGGGCTGTAATCGCAAACAGGAAGAAGACTCTAACCATGTTGACATCGATGGGATTTCCCCACTGCAACGCGATGGCTGTGAACAGTATGCTTAGCCCCCAGAAAAAGCTGGCACCAAGCCCTGACAGAAGTCCTACGAGAAGGTTTTTCTCAAAGGAGGTTTTTCCTCCACTATAAACCATATAGATGCCGCTTATGATCAAAAACGCCGCCACTAGCAGGCTGAGGGTTATCTTCTCGCTCAAGAAAAGCCAGGCGAAAAGTGTCGAAAACAGAGAAAACGTGTAGGCGACGGGATAGACTATTCCCAGAGGTGCCTTGCTTAGACCGTAAAGAAAGAGGCTATCTCCAAGAATGAAAGCCGAAAAAGATGAAAGAAACACCGATACATAGAAGAGAAAGGGCTTGCCTAGCCCAGTCCCCAGGAACGGATAGACAAGAGCTAGTATCAGGAGTACGGGTCCAGCCCTGATACCACTGGCTATGATGGGACTGAGCTTTTGCTCTCTCATAGCATACCTGTAGAGGACTGACGCGCTGGAAAACACGAGCGCTGCTATAATCGCCACTGCTTCTCCGAACATTTCAACCGAGAGGAAGGGTTAAGGGTTATTATTTTTTGCGAGAAAGATTCTGCAAAAACATGTCAACGTGAGTTCCAGTCACGAGCGAATTTTGAGAAAACAGGTAAAGGTTTTAGGAGCCAGAACACCAGTCTTTGGGTGGAGGCTCGCTATAGTCTGAGAGCCATGTCGGCTGTGGTACTGGTATGAAGCCGTGGTTCCAGGACATTTCGCAGAATTTTTGGGCGAGCTTCTTGTTTTCGATAAAGTCGGCAACGAGTACGGTCTTTCCGTAAAGTCTCGCGTTTTCGAGGTATTTTATGGCTAGGCTTGTCTCCTCTGCTGGCATTGGAATACTCTTGCTATCGTCTGTGGTATACCATACTTCTTCTCTTAGAACACCATCTATATGTCTGAGAAAATCCTCTCTTTCGAGGAGCTTCAGAGCACTCCCAATGTTTACGAAGATTTTGAAATTGTTTCCGTACCTCTTTTTTATCGTCTTTGATAAATTAGCAACCGTCTGAACCATGAGCTCTTCCATGTCCATGCCCCTAGCCCACCTGTAGCCATTCTCCCTGATAGACACATAGGCATCTATGTTGTCGAAGTAAACTCCCTGGAACCCCATGGACTCGGCCTTTTCCACCTTAGAGAGAATTATGTCCTGCCATTCCTTTCTCCAATACTCGACAAAATACTCTCCCTCATACTCTGTCGACTCATGGACCCAGAACTTGCCCTTTATATGCGACCAATAATCTCTCCACTCCTCAGCATGGCCCAAGTTTATATAGGCCATTACCAGGTTGTTGTGTTTCTCAAGTTCTCTAACGTCTTTGGGCGTCAATCCTTCCTCCATCTCGATTACGAGGACGCGGAAATGCCTATCCTTTAGTTTCCTCATGTCAATGTTTGTAAGATAGTAGCAAGCCGTCCACTCTACAATAGGCATGAGTTCGGATACGAGCGTTGCGGCAGACTTTAACAACGCCTTCTGAGCCACCCTATATTTTTCAAGCTTTTTTCCCATATTCTTCTTGTTTGTCCAGAAAACAGAGGTGTTAATTGCCTCAAGTATTCTCGACTTATTGTACCTTGTCTCGTCAAGGTTCTTCAGCATGTCTGCTATGTCCTGTAGCTGTAGGCTATAGGCTTCCCATAGGAACTCTGAGCCCGGCACTAGTTCTAATGTAGCTTTTTCTATGCTTGAAACGCTATAGGCGTTGTTGACCAGGATTCTTATAGCTTCATCAAGTGTGACAAACCTTACTTTTCCACTGGATTCCAGCTCCTTTATATTCTCTAGCTGCCTCTTGACTTGGAGTATCTGTTCTTTTGTGTTTATCTCGTCGAGGTTTATGCTTATAATGTATGTTCCATTCATGCTTAATGGTTTAAATAAGTCTATATCGACGCTTTCTATGACGTAGGTTTCCTTGACACGATATGTCTTTGCGGTGACCCCATCTAATATGACGTACTTTACTCCAAGAGACCCTACGAGGCTTAAGGTTTTTGTGTCTAGTTCTCCCCATGGAGCGTCAAGGATTTCGGGGGCGAAGTTGTTGAAGCACGAGCCCAGTAGTTTTATCCCTTCTTTTATCTCGAGTTCGGCGATCTTGGCTGGAATTTTTATGAGTGATGGATAGTTGTATGTCGAAGACACGAGGCTCTCTGCGTAGGGGAAAATATTATTGCATGTTTCAGGGTTTGCCAAAATGTATGAGGCATAGGTTGAGATGGTGAAGGGTATCTCCATTTCTCGAAAAATTCTGTAAACTTCTTCGAGAACTGCTTGTGTTGTTCCAGGTTTTATTCTGAGAAGTATTGTGACGTTTATCCCTGTTTTCTCCTGCTGTTCAACAAGCTTCTCCTTGCGCTTCGCAACAATATATCTAAATGTTTCATTAATTTCAAGTTCGTTTGTAAACTCTATCTTTAATAAATATGTTATATTTTCTCTTAGATTACAATCACTTATATTGAACTTGACAACATTTGTCCCAAATAG
>CAZJJA010000116.1:0-3668 GCA_964546235.1 uncultured Thermofilaceae archaeon
TCAAAAAATTCCTGAATACATAGTATGTGGGCACTCTACAGCAACTCTAAGGGAGTCTCTTTTAGATAAGGTCTTTGAAATTGCCGAAAGGTTTATTAGAGTCACGAGAGAAGAGTATCCGCCTGGAGTTATAGGACCATTTACTCTTCAAATGGTCGTAGATAAAGACCTTGACTTCTATGTCTTTGATGTTGCTGTAAGGATAGGCGGTGGCACAAATATTCATATGTCACTGGGACATCCATATGGAAATGCTCTATGGCGCCAGCCTATGAGTACTGGAAAGAGAATAGCTCTGGAAATAAAGAGAGCAGCAGAACTTGATAGTCTAGAAGAAATAGTCACATAAGGACATAATGTGGAGGCGGGGCCGGGACTCGAACCCGGCTCAACGGGTCTGCAGCCCGTCGCATAGCCCCTCTGCCACCCCGCCCTATCTTTGGCGGGCTTTTAAATATAAGAGGGGCTTTGAGTCATAATAATACACTACCCCACACTATTTAAGTTTTATTTACTACACTCCTTCTATAAAACTCGCACTATTTTTACGAGATGAGTGGGCTCTTCTATAAGTCCATATGTAAGCACTACAGTGTCTCCGTAGCAGAGCTCTCCAGTTTCCTTAAGCTTTTCGAATGTTTCATCAAGTCCTTCAGAATACTCATGTGAAGACACTTTTACGGGTATTACGCCATAAATAATCGAAAGTTGTCTTAGAATCTTTAGGTTTGATGATGCAGCATAAAATGGCGTTTTTGGCCTAAATTTAGCAATTCTTTTTGCAAGTCCACCAGATTTTGTATAAACTACTAATTTAGCATTAAGACTTTCGGATAAGTTTACCACACCCTCGGCAAACCTATCTCTTTGAGTTAAAGCATATTTTACCAACTCATGAGAAACATTTCTGCGAATAGCCTCAGCATCTACGTCATATGTGTTTAAAATCTTTTTAAGCCATCTTATGACTTCTACAGGATATTCTCCAATAGCCGTTTCCCCTGTAACTAAAAATCCATCTACACCATCTTTTATTGCATACACTACGTCAACTATTTCACTTCTTGTGGGAATTGGGCTTTTAACCATAGAAGCCAAGATTTGTGTAGCGACATAAACGGGTTTTCCCATAATTATTGCTGTCCTGACAATCCTAGATTGGAGGTTTGGAATCTCCTCGAGAGGATAGTGCATACCTAAATCTCCCCGAGCCACAATAATGTAGTCAGATGCTCGTACGATTTCATCTAGTTTTTGTACAGCACTTCTTGTTTCTATTTTTGCTGCAATTTTTATCTCTTCTATTCCTAGTTCCTTAAGAATATCTCTAAGATTATCTATGTCTCTAGCACTCTTTACATAACTAGCAGCCACAATGTCTATCTCCCCTGTTTTTACCACACTTTTTAGAGCCTTCATGTCTCTCTCAGTTATAGAGGGTAAAGGAACTTCTTTTTGAAAGATAACTACGCTTTTTCTGGGTTTTATATGGGCGCTGGTGATTGCTTTAAATTTTGCAAAATTCCCCGAAACTTCTTCAATGGAAAGTCTAATGAGACCATCATCCATAATTATAGTGTCTCCCTCGGAGATGATTTCGAAGAATTTTTTGTTTGGGATAGGAACCTCCCTAGAATCGCCACTAGTTTTTTCTTTTAATACGAAATAACCTTCTTCTCCTGGATTTAGCAGTATATCCTTATCTAGATTACCAACTCTAATTGATGGGCCACAGAGATCCCCCATTATTGATATTATCATGCCAGTTCTCTCTTCTGCTTCTCTTATTAAATTTATAAATTCTTTCCACATTTTTTCGTCTCCATGGCTAAAATTAATTCTAAAACATGAGACACCTTCTAAGATCATCTTTTCTAGGACATCAACAGATGCAGAACTTGGACCAATTGTCGCAATTATTTTCTCTGTGAGCATAACTATCACCGGATGTTTAGGACCCTATTACACTAAACCCTCTTCAGAGTTAAAAATAATTGGATTCAAAAAGAATTAGAAAAAACTATTCCCAAGGATCTCTAACGTGGGGTAGCGTAATTTTGAACTCGCTTTGAATTATAAGGAAGGCAGCTTGGGGAGGAATCACACCTCTTTCGGTAACAATTACATCTATGTACTGTGGCGGTGTAACATCGAATGCGGGATTACGAACTTTGATATTTCCTATCTCCTTCAACCTTACCTCGCTGATTACTTCACGCCAATCTCTTTCTTCAATTTTTACAAGCTCTCCAGAAACTGTTTTTGGATCAAATTTATATGTTTCAGCACCTACAAGGACGTTTACTCTAGATTCTTTTGCTACAAGTGCTAATTCAGAAGTTCCGATTTTGTTTATTACAGCACCATTTACGGCTACAGTGTCAGCCCCAACAATAACTAAATCCGCATCTTTCATAAAAAATCTTGCTGCAGAATCGACTATAAGAGTTACTGGAACGCCTACTGATGCTAGTGCTTTTGCAGTTATATGACCTTGAAATCTAGGTCTGGTTTCTCTCACAAATACTTCGACATGTTTTCCAGATTCCCAAGCTTTTTTTATTATGTTCACAGCTACAGTAGAGTGGCAGTGGGTCATGATAGTATATCCGTCTTTTATTCTCTTACTTCCAAGCTCTGCAATAGTTTCAACAGCTTTAATGGATTTATCGATAAAATCATCAGCGTATATACGTATTAACTCCTTTAATTCATCAACACTATGCGTAGTTTTGCTATAATCTTCTATGAGTCTATTAAGAATATATCTCATGGAATTGGGAAGTGAAACAGCAGTAGGTCTAGTATTTACTAAACATCTTGCAATAGATTTTACAACATCCAAGAATATGTCAGGATCTTTAGTTGTAATTTCTTTTGCAGAGTTTTTAAGGATATTTGCCGCGTATCTTGCAATTTTCCCAGCACCTCTTATTTTCATTGTTTTTATATTTTCACAAGCGTCAACAAGCTTGCTGAAAGTTTCTTGGGGCAAATATTTTTTAAGAAGAGAATCATACATAGCGGACTCCCCATAGTGCTATGGCCTCTTTTAACTCTTCAGAGGGATATTCTTCTAGTTTTAACCCTTTTAACGTGGCGTCTACAGCATCCCTCATGGCTTTTGCTCCAGCTCTCGTACCTTTGGGATGACCATGTACACCTCCCCCTGCTTGAATCACTATATCATTGCCAAGATACTTTATTACCGCAGGAACAGAACCAGGATGCAGACCACCCGAAGCTACTGCGAAAACGGGCTTAATATGACCCCACTCTTGCCCAAGAACTTCGCCGTCTTCTGGGAGGTCCTCTTGGATAGATCTTTTGATAGTAATGACTTCGTGAGCTGCGCCCTCCATTTTTCCTACAATAGCTCCAATATGGAGCTGGTCTACACCTATCAACCTAAATATCTTGGCTAAAGCAAGCATAGATATACCATGTTTCTTATTTCTCGTTAGAGCAGCATGCATGGCTCTATGAGCGTGGATAGGAAGTCCCAAGTTTAAATTAACGAATGATTGGAGAGCAGAGAAACCTGCCGTTACTACGTCAATCATGACGATGTTTCCTCCATGATCCTTAACGAACTCCGCTCTTTTTACCATTACTTCAAAAGGTCCAGTGATGTTTGGCGAATACATTTTATTCTCTCCAGTTTCCTC
>CAZJJA010000117.1:0-3630 GCA_964546235.1 uncultured Thermofilaceae archaeon
ATAGGTGAAGTTAAGAACATGCCTGGACAAGAAGAGTTGATTAACAAGATCATTGAGGAGATTTCGAATGAGATCGCAGTCATGGCTCCGAGGATATTCTTTTCACTTGCTATCTTAACGATAAGCACGCTGTTTGTCCGCTACCTCCACACATACATGCTGCAACTATTTGAAGCATTGGATATAGACGACTGGGTAGAAAAGCTTGTCGGCAGGAAGGTATCTCCTCCTCTCTCAAAGATTCTCGTATTCCTAATGGATGCTGGAATAATGCTCATAGGAGTTCTTATAGTCTCACATATACTTTTACCTGAAGACCTAAGGCATATATTCTTCGAGAGCATTCTCATGGCTGGTAGACTGTTCAGCATACTTCTAATAGCGGGTGTTATACTCTCAATATTTAACTTCATGATGCAGCGGATGAACGTGGAGACGAAGCTGAAGAGCTATCTCTTCTTTGTATCCTTCCTTATCCTTACAGCGCTCCTAATAGATGTATCCGACCTGTCACCAGAGGTTAAAACTTCTCTAGTTTCTGGCCTCTCAACGGGAATAGGTTTGTCAATAGCCGTCTTCGCTACATGGTTCTTTTTCGGAGACTATCTTGACCGTTTTGTTAAAATTAAAGAAACCAGAGAGGAGGACGGCACTTAATGTAAGCGCTTTAGAGGAATAAAGTAGATTTATCCTCAGTCTAATCCAAACCGAAAAAGTCTATCTGCTTCTAAGAGAAACTTTACCGAGCCCTAGAAGTTTAGAAACCTTAAACGAGAGAAAAGTATATTCTTTTTCTTCGAAAACCAAATTTTCCAATACTTGGACGCTTTTTCTCCTATAAATGCATCTTCTTTTTAAATTCTCCTATCTTTCTAACTCATTAATAAAAATATTCTATCAAAGTTTTTATGTAAAATATTTTCCGAACTTTCAATCTTATTTAAACAACAAGAATAAAAAGAAGAAAAATTTTTAGGGTAAATCGATTTTCTCAAAGATCGTACCATCAGCCTTCATCGGCATAACGTCCCTATTAAATATCCAACGCTTCCTCTCAATAAACTTCCATAAGGTTGGGACATATCTCTGCACTTCCTGTCGCGAGATTATTAGCTCACCTAAGGGCATCTCGACTCCGTATTCCGAGAGAGCATTGTATAAGTGTTCGAAATAGAAGGCCAAGGGCTGTCCAATAACAACAGCCTTGTTTATGTCAATAACTGCATAGTGGAAGCCTGGAAGTTTCACAAACATCCTAGCAACCATTGGTGCCTTGTCTCCCTCCAGATAGAAGAACCTCACAGGAACCTGTGTTTCGTCAATACGTATATTTGCAGCATTGTTCTCCCAGTATCTTTCCTTGACATGGTGGACAGTGTGGTAGCTAAGTGCCTGCGTACTTAGCTTGGGAAGCTCTGGATCGAGGTTTCTAGCGAGGTCAAAGACCTCGCTTGGCCTCATGAAGGGATCAGACATCTTCATCGAAATGATCGCAAGATCTATCTTATCGGGAGACCTTAGGGGCCCCATCCATCTGTCAACGGGTCCGGAGTAGAGCTTGCTTGTTTCTTCAAAAGCAAACCTTGGCTGTAAAGTGCCTGTCTTTTCGTCGTAGATGTTGAATACTGGGTCGGGGTACCAGTGATGCAGTTCGTATCCCACAACAATGGATACAGGCTCTTCATTTAGAGCATTGACGTAGTCGTTGACGTATGTGGGCGGTAGGAGGGCTGTAACTGCTACAAGAGACTTTACTCCTTTTAACCTTTTAACCGAAAGAGTGTATGGCGGTGGCGTGAACTTAAGGTCTTTCTTCAATAAGACTATTAGCGGTACCAAGCCTACTTCCTGCATTTTTATTCTAAACTTAAAGATAGCTTTTTCTTTCACTCTTGCTAAAACCTTGTTGGCCGTACTATAGGGCATTTTAGCGTGACGAGCTAGATCTCTTATCGTCCAGGCACGCGAAACGTTTGATATAAGCTTCCATTCTCGCTGATCAAAGTATAGGGTGTTTCCTTTTAAAACACCCCTTTTTCTCGGGCGTTTAGCCATATTTACTACCTAATAACATATTGCAAATATAGATTAAAATATTTTTTCATTGTCGGGATAGATTCGCTTCTCTTCTGAAAATAATAGTATAACAATTTTCTTTTTTAGAAGAAAATATTGATATTATATCTTTTTAGTAAACGTAAATAGAGAGGACTTATGTCAAATCAATCTAGCATATATTCTTACTTTTTTAACTAGTATCTATTTTGATCTTGTGTAAAAAATAGGGTACAAATTTTACTTTAATCCTAGGGAATAGGATTAAGTCTATAACCACACCTTGGACACACTGGCTGATACCCGGACAATGCTTGTCCACAGTTAGGGCAAACTAAAGGATAAGGGGTCTTAACAACGGGTCGAGCTGTAACTTGCTGGTAGGCAGGTTGGACCGGGGCTGGCGGAGGATAATATATGTTCTGAGGAACAACCGCTGGAGGCGGTTGCTGAGCATATACGGCTGGCTGAGGCGGCGGATAGGCATATTGTTCTTTTTCCTTTTTAGACTGTCTATAGCCAAAAATAATTGCGAGAATACCCAATATTGGCCAAAGCCATCCTCCTAGCACAAAGAATAAAAGGAAAAATATAATAGCTAAGGCATACCAGGCTTTTGAAGACATTACTCTTTCTCACCCTCTTTCATTTTTTGAGCATATTCCCTGAATGTGAGTCCATTTCCAAGCTTCGCTACATCTTCGTCAAACGTGTCTGCAACAGCCATCACAGCTGCTAGTGAGGCCTCAAATTCTTCCTTTTGCATAAACTTTTCCAGCAAGTAGTGAGAGTAAAACACTGTAGGTTTTTTGTCAATACCTTCTTCTACGAAGGAGAATTTGCCAAAAGGTATTTCAGCGTTTTTCTCGAGGAGAAACTTGAAAAGCTCTATATTAGGTTTTATATCGATAGCAACACTGGCTATAACCTCGACGATTTTTTTCTCGTTCCACTCTACAGTACGAATCATAACCAGCGTCGATTCATAGGGAATAAGAAGCATATTGTTAAAAACCTCGTAGCGAACACCGTTCTCTTCAAGCCACTTCTTAATATTTTCGGACATTTCCATCAAAAGAAAAACTCAAAGAAACTATATATCAACACGGTTTAACCAACGAGATAAAACCTATCAGCTCCGCCAAAACTCCTCATCCATCACGTCAGCATCCCGGGTGTCTTCATCTACTAAAATTATGGATCTTAAATACTATAAAATTTGCCAGTTGTATTTCCGGTTAGGATAAAAAGTCCTGAAGATGTTATTGATGAACAATAAACAATGGAGAAAAGATAAAATTAGGAAAATCGGACTAAGAAACTTTGTAAATATTAGATCTAATAGAGGGGATGCAACTAAATAGTAAACTGAGCCTGAAATTTCATGCCGGCTTTAACTTCTACAACTCCCTCTCGGCATTAAAGCATATAATGAGACTTAAATTTATGGATACCTTATTTCATTGATCATAACCAATGTCTTAGCTTACCTTTTATTAAATACAATAAACTCTTAAATTAGCACCACCCATATGATTCCACATGGACTTGAAGCCTTACTGGGATGCATTTATA
>CAZJJA010000118.1:0-3629 GCA_964546235.1 uncultured Thermofilaceae archaeon
TCCTGTTAAAGAAATATCGCGGGAGGAGGCTCTAAAGCTCGAGCCAAATCTTAATCCTAACCTTAAAACAGCAATAATCGTCCCAGATGGAACTTTTGACCCCCTAAAGGTCATATTTAGCTTCCTTGCTACCGCTAAACACAACGGTGCAGAGATTCGTCCATACAACGAGGTTGTAGGCTTCAAAGTATCTAACGGCTCAATAAAATCAATTACAGTTTTGGATAAAACATCCATGAGAAAATATGAGTTCGAGGCAGACTTCTATATAAATGCTACAGGGCCATGGGCTGGAAAGGTTGGAAAACTGGCTGGGGTCAAGGTCCCAGTGAAGCCTAGCCCTGGCGTCATGGTGGCGCTTGACGGTAGGATCGGAAACATGGTCTTCAATAGACTCAATCCCCCGAGTGACGGTGATATAATAATTCACCAAAGAGGGACTTCAGTGATTGGCACAACCTCCTGGATAATAGATGATCCAGATAAAGCTACTATCCTGAGAGAACATGTAGAGCTTATGATAAAGAGGGGAGCCGAGATGGCGCCAATCGTGGCTAAGATGAGGATAAAGGCGAGGTATGTTTCCTCAAGACCTCTTATAGGAGCATCTCCTACCGGGACTGGTAGAGAGGCTAGCAGAAGCTTCGCCATATATGACCACTCGAATGAAGGTGTTGAAAACTTCGCCAGCATTATTGGAGGCAAATACACTACAGCGAGACTTATGGCTGAGAAGATGGTTGACTTCGTCTCCGACAAGCTTGGCCTAGAGACTGTCTCCAGGTCTAGGGAGACTCCCTTACTGCCTTATTGGATGCTCTTCGTATAGGGGTGGTTTGGGTGAAGTATCGCCTGATTATATATAGGTATAAAGAGGGCTGGGACAAGCCTAGGTATGATACATTTATTGTTGAAGCAGACCCTGACGAGTCTGTCTTGGACGTTATTGAGAGGATTAGTCTAACACAGGATAAAACGCTGGTTTTTGAACACGCATGTCATCATGGTGCCTGCGGTGCCTGTGGTATGGTTATTAACGGTGTAGAACGGCTGGCTTGCATAACTCGTATAGGCGATGTTGCAGTGGGAAACACTGTCGTAGTGGAGCCTCTTAGAGGATTTAGGGTGATAAGCGACCTTGCTGTAGACAAGTCGAGGATGTTCAAACATTTTGAAAAGGTTAATCCTGCGACTTTGGAGAAACTCGACGAGCCGCCCGTAGAGCTACCCGAGTATGTCGTCATTCCTAGGGAGAAACTCTTTGACTGTATTGAATGTGGTATCTGCTACTCTGCCTGTCCGATAGCCAACACCCTCGAGGAGTACATGGGTCCTTCGGCACTAGCTATCGCATATAAGACCGCTCTTGAGACGGGAGACCTGAAAAGAATCTTGCTGGCAGACTCTAAAAATGGGGTTTGGAGCTGTCACGCAGCTTTTGAGTGTAGCGTGAGGTGTCCCGTAAACTTTGAGCCTGGAGAAAAGATAATGAAGCTTAGAAGGATGTTTTTGAAAAGTAGTTTAAAGCTTCTTTTGGGTGGTTCTAGATGAAGCCTCTTGAAAAATTTAGAAGCTGGTTGAAGGTTAAAGGGAGGAGTCTCGACCACTTTTCATTCCTTGTTCGAAGAATAGCTGGCATCGTTTTGGCACTTTACCTCTTCATACACATGGTTGACATATCTACCATCTTGTTAGGTGAAGAAGCCTACAATAGTTTGTTGAACATTTTCGCCTCAGAAATAGGGCTTGTATTCGACATTTTCATGTGGGCAATACTCGTCTTTCATGGAAGCCTTGGTGTCTACTCCATAGTAACGGAGTCAGGAATGCTTTTAGAGAAGAGGAGATACCTCCTGTACATAGCTTGGATAGGGGCTATAATCCTTATTGTGTTTGGTAGCTGGGTGATAATAAATGTCCTCGAGGTCTAGAGAAGGTATAAAGTGGCTACTACAGGCTATAACAGGTGTCATACTGATCTTCACAGTAACACTACATATTATACGAGTCCACATCTATGGGAGCTTTAAGGGACTCCCAACCTACGGCGATGTAGTCTTCGCCCTTAGAAACCCTCTCATGGCGTCACTCTCGATCATATTCACGCTAGCCGTTACATACCATGCACTATATGGGCTCAAAATGGTTATCGACGAACTTTCGATAATCAAGAATACAGAGCTTGTCAACAAAATCTTGTTAATAGTAGGTATTCTTATCAATGTTTATGTGATTTTTATAATAATTTTTGTTAATTTAAAAATCTAGCATATACCCCTACTTACCTAGAATACTCTGTATTCTTTACAAGTTTTTTACACTCATTAATCACGATCAAAAGCGCACTTTCAACATCACCTCCTACCAGGAGCTTACTTATTTTAGAGTAGAGCTTTTCTAGATCTTCAGGTTTTATTTCAATATCAGACATAGAAGTATAATGTTTTAGCTCGTAAACATGTTCTTCAAATGTATGAACACTAGAGCCGATCTTTTGTGAAACATATCTTTCTAGCATTCTGGCAAAAATCTCATCTATACATTCTCCTAATGTTATGTTTTCCTCTTCCAGAGTGTTTATCTCGGGAAAAAGTAGTCTTATAACAGCATGGGCCATCTCATGTATTGCGAGGTGTTCTGTTTCGGCTAATGCGTCTTCAAGAATTTCTAGAGGAATTTGTTTTCCCAAAATCTGCTCATAGATTTCGTATGTCTTAACTATTCTTTCTATAGTATGTTTTATTCTCCTATTCACTCTCTGTATGTTTCTCATAGCTCTTCACTATATTGTGGCTCAAGCCACGATGCCAGTCCTGACACTATAATAAGAGAGATTTCTCCTTTCATCGTTATCGTGTAGACCCCTCTTCTTATCGTTTTTATGAAACCTCTTCTCAATAGCTCCTTTAAATGATGATAGAGTTCTCCGCCCTCTAGGCCTGTCTCCTTTGAAATCTGGGTCATGTTTGTCTGTCTGTGCTTGAGGAGGGTTCTAAGGATGTTGATTCTCTGCTCGCTTGTAAGCGGGGCTATGAGTTCGACTATGCTTTTAGGGTCTATCGAGTAGACGTCCTCGTCTGTAAATGTGTGGCTCCAATAGTCAATTATCTTTCCTTTCTTCTTGATCACTCCTGCATGCATGAAGACTCCTCCTTCTTCTTTATCGTCTATTGTTGTTGCTAGCGTTTCTGTTATCTCGTCGAGCGAACTAATAGCTCCTATATTCACTCTTCTTTGATCAATCTTCCTCTTTATCTCTTCAAGTTCCTTAGATATTTTTTCAAGCTTTCTCCTAAGCTCCTCTATATCTGACATGTTGTCACCATTTTAGAATTTACATAAATATGTATTTATGTATTTCTATAAATATATACTTCAGAAAAAAATATCATGTCCAAAGAAATAAGTAACCCTGAGCCTAAAGATGGGTACCGAAAAAATATTACTCGTTACCTCAGCTCCAGGAAGAATAGACTTTCTTAACACTCACCAAGACTATAAAGGGCTACCAGTAGTCCCCGTTGCGATAAACCTTAGAACACAAGTTACTATCGTCGAGTCGTCTAGCGTAGTCGAAGTGAAAAGCGTCAATCTCTCGAAGGAAGGAAAGCCCAGCATCGACCGCTTCG
>CAZJJA010000119.1:0-3466 GCA_964546235.1 uncultured Thermofilaceae archaeon
CTTTAGCTTTGGGAAATTTTTTCAATATCGTTTTCTTGAATTAAACAGGTGTACCTTTTGGGAAATAGCTTGGAGGAGGAAATTATCAGACAGGTAGAGCAAATTGTGGGGAAGAGGATAGAGGATATCGCCTATAGGTCGCTGGTGAAGGCGGCTCTGCTCGGTTTGCCCATATTCGTGAAGAAGTATAGGAACAGGATAGTCTATGTTCGCTACCGACTTAGAGGCAATTATTTCAGGGTAACGGCTGTTTCATCCATTTCTACCAATGAGTTCATTGTGTGTCTAAAGAGATATGAGTCTGACAGGGGCGAGCTAGCTGTAATAAAGCCTGATGGAAATGTGGTTTTCCTGCCTCAGAAGATTCCTCATTACCTAGCTGTTCCTGGAAACCTATTTACGACCCATGTTGCTGATGTGTGGACGGCTAGACTAGAGGCTGTCGTGAATGGCATGCTTGAAAGACAGGATAGGTCTAAGATACCTGGAGACATTAGGAAGATTGTGGAGAAGGTGTCTGCAGAAAGGGGGCTGAAAGATCTCGATATCTATTATTCGATTACCACGCTCGACTACGTGCTAGGCAGGGATGGCGTCTACCCAGTATGGATAAGCTCCGTTACTGGAAGCTTTACTGTCTCCGACATGGCGATTGAAAAACTCTCGGAAGATAAAGGGAATTGAAAAGTATGAGTATATGTAGTATCTTAGGTTTAGCTTTGAGAGATCTTTTCTACAACTTAGTGCTCCTTATTATTGGGTGTGGTTGTGCTTAGAGAGGTAACTGTAAAAACTATACTTAATGTCCATAAGCATAGGGATAGTTGGTTTCTCGACAAATATTCTGTAAACCCTTATTCAGGCTGTCCCTACAACTGCCTATACTGTTACACAAGAGGTAGCAAGTACTCCTCTAGAACAGGATTGGCTGTGAAGATAAATGCGCCACAGCTTCTCGAGAGGAGTCTCCAGAAGATCAAGAGGTTGGGCGTAGAGGGCTACATAGCTTTGAGCACTTCAACAGAAGCTTGGAACCAGTTCGAGAAAAGATACGGAATAACAAGGAAGATACTAGAGGTTATAGCTCTCCACAAAATGCCTGTACACGTCCTAACCAAATCACCGCTAGTCCTAAGAGATACGGACCTTCTCTTACAAATCGACAAAAACGCATTGCTACCAGACGACCTCAAGAAAAAACCTGGCAGAGGAGTACTCATAACATTCTCTTTTTCAACCCTAGACGAAAATAAAGCAAAGCTTTTCGAACCCGGAGCACCATCACCCAAGGAAAGGTTAAAAGCCTCCAAAATACTTCTCGACGAAGGCTTCATGGTTGGATTGGCCTACATGCCCATACTCCCGTATATCACAGACGATGAGATAGAAGAGATGATGATGACAGCCAGGGACATTGGAGCAAGCTATGTTTTCTTCGCCTTACTTACACTTTACGGAAAGGGTAAGGAGGACTTCCTCTATTTGGTGAAAAAGAGATACAGAAACCTGTATGCTCGCTATAGGCTAATGTACAGGGAGAGAAGTTTTCCCCCAAGAACATACAGTAATGTTTTCTATAGAAAAGTTAAGAATCTGGCACAAAAATATGGTGTAAAACTCGGTATAAAAGACCATGTTATCTGATATCTATTAGGTCCTAGTCTTGCGGACTCACATGATATAGTAAAGAGGAACTCATGTTCATTAAATATTTTTAGAAAAATTAAGGTCCTGGAACCTCAATTGATATATATATTTTTCCGGGTAGTTCGTCTTCTCGAACAGGACACCAGTATCTAGACGCAAACCAGGATCTAGGAACATCGTTGTCCTGCCATTCAACTGTAGCCCCGCCGACCCAGTCTGGTGGCTGCCCATCCTTGGCTAGGAATGTCGCATGCACCCTTATGAAGTCTAGCTTCTTTAAGGCCGTCACATTAAGGTATACGCAGAGGTGGGTAGTTGGGTCATTATCTATAGGACCAACCAAGACAACCACCTTAACGTAGCTTAGCGGATATTCCTCTCTAACCATATATTTTCCTCCAGTATAGCAACAGCTTAGGGTCGGTTTGTCCTCTAGCCTCTCTCTACCTGTTAAGGGTGTTGAAGTGACAACTACTGTGTGGCTGGATACTAGTGTAGGATGCATAAACGTGCCAGTAACCCCTGAGAAATAAAGTGCCACTGTAAGAGCGACAGCAATCGCCATGGCGACAATAATAACTTCAGCTATAATAGGTGCAATGCCCTTCATAATTCACCTTAATTTAGGTTGTAAAAGTTAGATAAAAGAATATTACGCAAAATTATTTTCACGATATTCGAACAGCAGTCTACCAAAAATCTACACAAAACAGTTAAAACAAGAGCTACGCATTTCTAATAATTTCTCTCAATAACATTTCAGCTTCAAAGAGAAGCTTTGCAAGCTTTCGTCCATTCTCTGTAAGAGACAATATCTTTTTGCCAGAGATTTTAGAAACCGAAACTATGTCCAACATTACCATGAGCCTAATCTTGTTGTAGAATGTGGGTCTGCCCATCCGCAAAGCCTCTATAAGTTCTGTTGTACCAAGGATTTTGTTTTGATTTTCGTATAGATATAGCAGTATTCTTATCCCAGCCGACCCCAAATGCTCTAGCTTGTACATATTTTCTCTTTTTATAATTTATTTATAGATTCCTTTTTAAAATTACTATATCAGTTATCAAAATACATTAATATCAAAGTTTTTCTGAAATTAAAAAATTACTAATATAGTAAACCTTAAAACATGGATAATAAATATTAATAACGTATAATATATGAGTGAAAAAGCAAACTCAAAGCAGAAATTATTAGGTGATGTTATTAAAAAAGACGGCGAAGAATATATCCTCATTAAAAGAGAGGAATACGAAAAACTTTTGAAAATAATAGAATCGCTTCTTAGGCTCCATGGCGCGATCTAGTAGTAAAAACCAAACTATCTGATCAGCCGTCTTCATCTGATTAGTTTGAATAATATATGTGGATCGTCTAGTTCCTCTATATTTGGATTCTCTCTGGCGAGAAACTCTTCTAAATCCTTTCTATTAGGGCTAGACCATGCCCCAAAATTCATACACTTCATAGCTGCAGCTGCTGTTGCAAAGGCTGAGGCTTCTTCAAGACTTCTACCCTCCTTAAAGTAGAAATACGTGAACACTCCTGCGTATGTGTCACCTGCACCTGTAGTGTCCCTAGCTCTCACTTTCAAAGCCTCAGCATAGAGTACCTTCTCCCTAGTGCAGACAAGAGACCCTCTCGAACCAAGGGTTATCACAATTATACCTTTCCTCGAGAATGTATCGACAAAGCTATGCCAATTTTCAGGAAACCCCGCTAGCAGAGTCTTGTCTGAAAGAAACAAGGCGTCAAGGTGATCTAGTGCTTCTGTAAATGTCCCTTTATCCAGACCCCATGACTCCATCACATCAAAAG
>CAZJJA010000120.1:0-3435 GCA_964546235.1 uncultured Thermofilaceae archaeon
TCCCACCGTTGAAGCAGTATAGAAGAAACTATTATTAATATGACCGCAACTTCGATAAGGTTTTTCCTTATACATGCCATTGTTTTCACTTATACTTGGGTACTTCGACCATATCCAGGACTTTCCTGATAATGTTTTCTTTTTCCTCGCCCTTAACCCATGCTTCAGTCTTGAGAACTAGTCTATGGGAAAGCACATCTACAGCTATATATTTTACATCATCGGGAATTACATAGTCTCTTCCTCTAATAAATGCTAGTGCTCTTGATGCTTTCATCAAAAATTCGGTGGCTCTCGGGCTCACCCCGACTTCTACTTCCTTGAGATATCTAGTTCTTCTACATATGTCTACTATATAGTCGATTATTACATCGTCCACGTAAACATCTTCTACGGCTTTTCGAAGACGTAGCACGTCTTCTTTAGACAAGATTTTTTCTACGTGAAAATCGTCTGATTTACGCTCTATCCTTCTTTTTAATATCTCTTTTTCTTCTTCTTCTGTAGGATAACCCATTTTTGTCTTGATCAAAAACCTATCGAGCTGCGCCTCGGGTAACGGATATGTGCCTTCAAACTCTATGGGATTTTGTGTAGCCACAACCATGAAAGGTTCTTCAAGTGTGAACCGAGTACCCTCTATAGTGATCTGGCGTTCTTGCATGGCTTCAAGGAGGGCACTCTGCGTTTTTGGGGGAGCCCTGTTAATTTCGTCAGCTAAAATTATGTTGGCAAAAATTGGACCAGGTCTAAAGACAAAGTCGTTTTTTCTCATGTCGAAGATGTAGTTTCCAGTAATATCGGATGGAAGAAGGTCGGGTGTAAACTGTATTCTCTTATATTTTAGGTCGAGAACATGCGAATAGACCTTAACCATAAGGGTTTTTGCTAGACCCGGATAGTCTTCTATTAAAACATGTCCGTTCGCGAGGAGAGCTATGGTCAGTTTTTCTATAACTTCTCTCTTACCAACAATTACCTTATTAACTTCGTTAAAAACCTTCTCTAATAGTTCCTTATAGTCCGACATAGTATCACTCATTCGTCCACAAGTCTAATATTTCTTTAATAATCTGATAACTAAGCTGTGAGTCAGGAAACAATCTATGTAAGATAAATTTTATGTCAAACTCTGTCAAATAGCCTTCTTTTTTCTCATATTCGTCCAAGATGCTTGGTAGTGATTTCTCTTTTTCAAATACATGTATTTTCTGTATCGAGACCTTGCCAGATATATAAAGGTAGAGAAGTATTCCCAAGAAAAACAAAGTATATAGCGATGAAAAGAACCAAGAAATTATCTCAGCTGTTCGCGTACCAACTAAGAACAAGATAAAATGCATTATAACAAGCATTATGGACGTAAAAACAAAGGTTTCTCTTACGGTTTTATGTTCCTTCATTGAATTCACCAAGATACTCTCTTATAGTTTTCAAAGCTCGCAGTGCGGCATCTCTATCTTCTAGGGTTATAGGATAATTGCTATATACCGCTTTTTCAAAGATATATGTTAAGTCCTCTAGTGCGTTTTCTGGGATATTACGGAATATTCCCCTAAGCTTAGCCATAAATTCCCTGGCTGTCATATTTTTCTCCATTTTCACGCCATGTTTCGCGAAGAGCTCGCACATACACATATAAAGCTCGACTATAGCTTTTCTAACATCTTCGATGTTTTCCAGCTCTAGTCTAGATATTGTTTTATCAAGTTGTCTGCTAAGCTCTTTTTTCAAAGATTTCTTTAAGACGGATTCCTGTTCTTCTTCTAGAAGTTCACTAGATCTAAGATAGTCTACTACACCTTTGACTACTAGGATGACCGAGACCATAATAACAAGTGTCGATACTAGTGTCCAAATAGACATTATTAATAACATATAATGGTCTTGAGAATGAGAAGGTAAAGGTGTAGGGTTATTGGGGGAATTTAGACTATTCTCTACGTTTTCTTCTTGGACTTGAGAGATATTGCCTAGGTATTGTTTTTGGGGATTTATTCTTTCAACTAAATTTCTTTGCATATAGGGGTTTAAAAGAGAAATTAGAACTAGCATTAACGTAATGAAAAGAATAAAGGACTTTATGTTTAACCCGGATTTTTCTTCTCCTTCAGGGAGGATAAAGAAATTTTTTAAAAGTTTTATCAACATGTTCACAATGTCTTTTCTTGCTATAAAGATCGTTACGGCAAATATGCTATAGAACACTAAGAAGATTATGTGAGATCTATATGTATAAAGGATTTTCGAAATGTCTACTTTAGTGTTACTTGCCAAAGCAGCGATGAGGAGTAAAATTACCGTTATTATTAGCGAAGCACTTGTCTTTATGCCGAGCGTTCTCATTTTCTGTTTTAAAGTATAACGGATTTTATTAAAGTCTTTTATAAGCTCGATACGTAGTTAGTCTGAAATGTATGTTAAAACATTTAGATACAAAGTTAGGAGGACACTGATAGATGAAGTTTTGGATGTTAATAGAGAAATGTTTGAAAGATACAAAGCATATACTCAACTTAAAAAAGCAATACTTATCAGAAATGTAGACGAGGATCTCCTAGAAGTTCTTGAAATGTATGTTTTTGAAAGCTGGAATAAATGGAAAGAACTTATGGAAAAAACTAAAGATGATAAAGAGTTAGAGGATTTATGGAATAAATTCATAAGCCTAGTTTCTGAAGACGAGATTATAGAGGAAGACTGGGAAATCCTAGAAGAAAATCTATCAGAATAATTCAGTCTAATAGGTCTTCTAAAACAAGCTTTAGGTCCGTACTTTTCCCGAACATAACTAGTTCCTCTATCCCGCTAGGCGGTTTTTTCCAGAAGGGTATTTCATAAATTTTGTATTTCTTTCTGAAATCTTCCTTAACTCTTTCTGACCATTTTTTTACATATTCAACATGATTTTGACAGTTATTCCCGTTAAGAGGCATGGCATTAATGATTATTCCTCCAACGTTGATAGAGAACTCTTCCAGCTCCGATATAATTCGTTTCGAAACAAAATAGTCAAGCTGATAAGGCCTTGTTACCACAAAGGCAATATTGTCAGGTTTTGCCAAAAAGTGGAGGGTTTGATTTGCTATTTCTTTCCAAGACTCGATTATTTCTAAAATACCTTGTTCTCCTTGAAGTTTTTTCAAAACTGATTTTACCTTAAAGTACATTTTTACAGCATCGCCTAAATGCTCATAAAACTCCTTTTCGATCCTTATCATTCTGAGGCCACCACCCGCAGCCATTGTATCCCAGACAATATAGTCATATTTTCTCTCCTTAGCTAACTCGGAAACAAAATATATGATGAATTGCTCAACAATACCAGGAGCTCCTGCTATGTAGTCTATAATTTCTCTTCCAACAGGAAATATTTCGGAGACAACTCTATAGACTTCTTCGCCAAATTTTTCTTTCCATTTTTTTCTTACCGCT
>CAZJJA010000121.1:0-3363 GCA_964546235.1 uncultured Thermofilaceae archaeon
TGATTTTCCTCTCAGTACTTGGAATCGCGATGGTTTCGGTTCTTTCTGGCGGCGAGAGTAGCGGAGGAGTTATAGTCTTTATTGGCCCCATTCCCGTAGCTTTTGGTTGGGGAGAATATGGTCCAGTCTTAATACTTATAGGCACTATTCTTTTTCTTCTTATGCTGTTTGAAGTAATGCTGCTCACCGGGAAAATTGAAAAATGGATGATAGAAAATGAGTGAAATAGGATTCAAAAAAATACTTGTTGCAAACCGTAACGAGATAGCAGTAAGGATAATTAGAACCCTCAAGGAACTCGGTATAACCTCTGTAGCAATCTACAGCGACGCTGACGAGGACGCTCTCCATGTCAGGCTTGCGGACGAAAAATATTACCTTGGTCCACCAGAGCCAGCCCACAGTTATCTGGACATAGACAGGATTGTAGAGATTGCTGTCGAGGCAGGAGTTGATGCCGTTCATCCAGGATATGGATTCTTGTCGCAGAACCCCATGTTCGCCGAAAAACTAGAGGAAAAGGGAATAATCTTCATCGGACCTCCCCCCAGTGTACAAAGACTTGTAGGAGACAAGCTTGGGGCTAGAAGGTTTTTCCACTCACACGGAGTACCCGTGGTTCCTGGCACGTTTAAGCCCGTGAGCATCAAAGACGCAGAAAGCATTGCAGAGGAGATAGGCTTTCCAGTGATGGTTAAGCCTGTAGCTGGAGGAGGAGGCATAGGGATGTTTATCGCACATAACGTTCAAGAACTCAGGGACAGAATAGAGAGAGCTAGGAAACTTGCAAGCAAGGCTTTCGGCTCCATAGAAGTCTACATTGAAAGATATTTTCCGCGTGCAAAACATATAGAGGTCCAGATCCTCGGAGACAAATATGGAAACATAGTCCACCTCTTTGAAAGAGAGTGTTCAGTGCAGAGGAGGTTCCAGAAAGTCATAGAGGAATCTCCTTCCCCATCGATAACGGAGGAAGAGAGAGAAAGACTTCTTGGATACGGAGTCCTAGCTGCAAAGAGTAGCGGCTATGTCAACGCTGGCACATTCGAGTTTTTGTTCGACGTAAATGAACGGAAATTCTACCTCCTAGAGGTGAACTCGAGGATTCAAGTTGAACATCCCGTCACCGAAATGATCACAGGCATAGATATAGTCGAAGAACAGATCCGAATAGCCGACGGCAAAGAGCTATCCTTCAAGCAGGAAGAAGTCTCTAGGCGGGGACACGCTATAGAGGCGCGTCTCTATGCAGAAGACCCTGTTAACAACTTTATTCCCTCTCCTGGCAAGATCAAAGTCCTAAGGGAGCCGTCTGGACCGTGGATTAGGGTTGACAGCGGCGTGTATAGCGGATATGTGGTTCCAGAACACTATGATCCTCTACTAATGAAGGTAATCTCTTGGGGCTCTACGAGAATACAGGCTATAAGAAGGTTACGCAGAGCTCTCAATGAGCTTATAGTTTCAGGCGTGAAGACAAATAAGTTTCTGCTACTCAGGATACTCGAGCACAAAGAGTTTATTGAAGGAAAATATACTACAAGGTTTCTCGACGATAAGAGAGAAATCTACACCGACCTGAAATCAGAGGACATTGTAGAAGAACGCGAAGAGAGAAAAGAGCCAGAGAAGGCTCCTAGGAGAGAAGGGGTTGCAAATGCTTGGCGAGCAGCTGCCCGACTCGGTATCGGTGGTGGTTAGACTAAAGACCATAGACTCTACAATGGACTACGCCAAGAAAATCGCGCATTTTCCACAAATAACCATTGTTTTGGCGAAAGAACAATATAGAGGAAAAGGTCGCTGGGGCAGAAAATGGGTTTCCCCAAGAGGAGGACTGTGGTTTTCCCTAATCTTAAGTTGCATTGATCCCGACCTTATACAATTTAGAGCTGGGTTAGCTACGTGCTTAGCTATCAGGGAGCTTTTCAACATCGACGTAGAGGTAAGATGGCCAAATGACATAGTTTTTCGTGGGAAAAAGCTTGGCGGGATTCTCGTCGAGCATGTATACGACATGGGAAAGTGTATCGTAGGTGTTGGGGTAAACGTCAATAATAGAGCGCCAAGTAACGCTGTATCGTTGTCTGAGATTCTTGGACACGAAATAAGCATTGAAGAGATTTTAGCCAAGATTGTAGAGAGGTTTGGCCATATTCTTTTTCTCTCGAAAAAGGAACTTACAGGCGAATTAGAGAGAGTACTTTACGGTGTTGGTCGATACATTTTAGCGATAGACAATAGAGGAGAAAACTTTATGGGAATATTTTGTGGGATATGCAGATCACTTGGCTTATGCTTGGAGCTATTAGATGGAAAAAAGGTTTGTCTCGAGGTGAACAGGGTGTATAGGGTTTATTGGATCTAGTATATCTTAGCTGGGTCTTTGTCTGTAGATATTCTCGTGTATTTCTTCATCTCTTCTTTCATGTATTTTGGCAGGACGAAGAGGCTCTTGAAGAGTGGGACGTCCAGGAACTTTAGGTGTAGGTCTTTTATTCTCTCCCTTATCTCCTCCTCTGTTACATTGAGTGGGTCTCTCTTCTTCGATGCTAGCATGAAGCCCCACTCGCTTAGGAATGCTGGAACAAACGCCTTGTAGGGTCTCACTATGGGAAATATGGACGCCATCGTGTTCCTTATAATCGCATACATGAACAGGTTATATCTTGTAGAAGTGGCTTGTGTAACTGCCACGCCGTTGTCTGATAGCGCGCGGTAGACTGCCTCGTAGAACTCCTTGGTATACAGGAGTACTCCCGGTGTGCCTTCGGCAGGATCTGTAAGGTCTAGTATGATAACGTCAAACTTTTCGTCGGTCTCTTCGAGAAACTTTCGTCCATCCATGAGTTTTAGCTCCAAACGGGGATCGTCAAATGCTCCCTGATGCCACTTTTTGAGATACTTTTTGCTAAGCTCAATGAGCTCGTCATCAATGTCAACCATTACAACCCTTTCAACATCTTTGTATTTGAATACTTCTCTTATCGTGGCACCCTCCCCACCCCCAATCACCGCAACCTTTCTAGGGTTGGGGTGTGTTAACATGGCCGGGTGGACGAGAGCCTCATGATATATGAACTCGTCTAGCTCGGTGCTCTGAACATAACCGTCTAAAAACAATGCATCGCCGAATGCATGCGTCCTGGCAATAATTACGTGCTGAAACTTCGTTCTCCCCTCGAAATATACTTCTACAAGTCCATGCATGTGAGCTTCTTTTGGACTGATCCACTCAGTTATCCACATGTAACCCATGTGCCTTGTGCTTTGAGACTTGTCCATGCTCATATGGTCACCATAGAAAATATTAAAAGGATGGCTATATTAGTACAGTTTAAAAAATCAGCCGTCCTAGCCTTC
>CAZJJA010000122.1:0-3333 GCA_964546235.1 uncultured Thermofilaceae archaeon
AGGAGAATCTTCGAATGACAGGCTACATCATCGTTCTTTTGCTGGCGAGCTTCCACTGCCTGTATCGGATAGCACTCGGTCCCACACCAGCGGATAGGACGGTCTCCATCGACATTCTTGGAACAATTATCGTCGGCTTCTGTGCCTTTATGTCAATCATAACAGGGCGCGGCTACTACCTGAATATTGCTATCGCCTGGGCACTCATCTCGTTTGTTGGCACCATTGCCCTTGCCAAATTCCTTGAGGGGAGGGGGTTCGATGAGTAACATCATAGCAGAAATCCTGCTTATCATAGGGGTTGCATTCGACCTTCTGGGGGCAATCGGGCTTATTCGTCTCCCGGATGTCTATAACAGGCTGCAGGCAGCAACAAAATGTGTGACACTTGGGACCTGCTTCATACTTTTTGGAGCCTGCTTTCACTTCGGAATCACAGCAGGGGGCATCAAGGCTCTGATATGCGCTGCATTCATTTTACTCACTTCACCAACCGGCGCTCATGCACTTGCTCGTGGCAGCCACAAAGCAGGAATCAAACTCTGGGAAGGCTCCGTTGTGGATAAATACCACGAAGACACCAATATGTGAGGAGGGGATAAAGTTGAAGAGACCGAAGGTAAGGGAGCTCGGTGAGGCTCTGCGTTCACTCACAAGCGCACCCTTTACAACCAAATATCCGTTCGCTCCTGCCGAGGTGCAGAAAGAGTTCAGAGGAAAACCCATATTCATCGAGGAAAACTGCATTGTCTGTGGAGCCTGCGCCGAGGTCTGCCCATCGAACGCCATCGAGGTCGAGGAATACAAAAAAGATGACAAGATGTATCGTGTCCTCATCCGGGATTACGGGAAATGCATCTTCTGCGGCGAATGCCTCGCACATTGCACAACGCAGGATGGCATCGAGTTCACGAACGAGTTCGAGATGGCATCACTGTCGAAGGATGACTTCTTCGAGAGAATCGAGGACAAACTCGTCCTCTGTGAGATATGCGGCAAGCCGATAACGACCGAGAAGCATCTCGATTGGCTCGAGAAGAAACTGGGCGAGAAGGCGTTCGCAAACCAGTCCATCATAATACAGAGGGCAATTGAACTTGGATTGATAGATGAGGAACCAGCCGACAAAGAGGCAAGAGAGCGTTTCCTCAGAGAGGATTTCTACAGAAGGCTTTGCCCTGCCTGCCGGGCAAGTATGTTCCTCAAAGAAGACTGGGGCTAAATAATCTATCTGCAAAGCAGCACCCACCCAAGAATTTACCTTGAACCGCAGCGAAAATTTGATATAATGAAATGATAACAAGCTAAAAGCGAAGGTATAACCTGCAATGCCCAATAAAAAAGCAAGTTTAAAAGGAGAAGAGCTCCAGAAGGCAATATTAAAAGAGAAAGCGAGGAGAACTTCTGATTCGGAAATCGGACAGAAATACGGCGTTAGCCTCAAGTATATTGAACGAGCCGTTACAAAACTGCGTGGTGTCAATGTCGGTGCTCTAAAAGCCTCCAAAAGGATAAAAACGCTTCATCCAAAAGATTTCAAAGAAGAACAAACAACAATCTGGAGTTTCAGGCAAAGAGGAAACTGGGCAACGCACAGTGGAGAATATAGGGGAAACTGGTCGCCCTATGTCCCTCGGAATGTAATCCTCAAATATTCAAAACCTGGAGAACTGGTCTTAGACTATTTCTGCGGAGCGGGCACAACCGCAGTTGAGGCAAAACTATTAGGGAGAAGGTGTATAGCCCTCGACATCAACGATAAGGCTATCGAACTGGCAAAAAAGAATGTGGATTTCAATATAGGGTCTCAGCAACCAAATCTCTTCGGCAAGGAAATCTACTCCCAGGTTTATGAACCTGAACTTCTCGCTGGTGATGCAAGAGATTTATCTTCCCTGCAAGATAATTCAATAGATTTAATCTGCGCCCATCCTCCTTACGCAAATATTATCCATTATACCGATTCTAAAGAGGGGGACTTGTCATTTCTTGATATAGATGATTTCTTGAAAGAGATGCTCAAAGTTGCTAAAGAAAGTTACAGAGTATTAAGACCAGGAAGGCAGTGTGCTATTTTGATAGGAGATATGAGAAAGAAAAAGCATGTAATTCCTTTAGGGTTTAAACTTATAAATGTTTATCTGAATGCTGGTTTTAAGTTGAAAGAGCTTATTATCAAACGGCAACATAACTGTAAAACAACAGGATTTTGGTATACTAATAGTATAAAATATAATTTTCTTCTTTTGGCTCACGAGTATCTACCAATATTTGAAAAACCTAAGTCATCTGTTCCTTCAAGTATAAGAGAGAGAGGGGCAGATTATGGTTTGGCTACTCCTATATTAGAGAAACCGCCGCTTAAGAGGAATTTAGACAGACTTGAAACCACAACAGTATGGATTTTCCCAGAGAAAGAGTTTGAAAAACGCTTGAATAAAAATGTGATTGATAGATATTCAAATAAAAATGGATACTTCACTGTATCGTTTATTTCTCATTCTGAAAATACTACTTACATCACAAAGGCAGAAGAGAAAAGTAGAAATGGGTTACTTTTTATTAAGTTACCATTTTTAAAAAATAATTCTTCTTACGCAAATATTAAATTCTGCTTGCAAAAAGTCAAAGAAGTTATAAATCAGCACTTTCCAAAAATTAACAATGATGGTTTTATAGTAATTCAAATACAAGATGTTAGAATAGATGGATACATATTGCCAATGGCTAAAAAAATGCTGGACATATTGACAACTTATAATTTATGGTTAAAGGAAATCATAGTTGTTACAAAAGAAGAGCAAGGCATGGAGGTTCACCCTCAAAGTAAACACTTAAAGATAACTCATCAATATTTACTTGTTTATGAAAAAAGAAGAGAATATAAAAATGGATAAGTTGACTTTACTAAAGAGAATGTGGGCAAAGTCAGAGTTACCAGTTGTATTTTACCATACAAGTTTTGTAGAAAATACCGCCTTAATTCTTAAAGAGCAAAAACTTATCGCGAACAAAGGTGAATCAATATGTAAAGAGAAAAACGGCTATGTTTCACTCTCGGACAGATTAACTCAGGGAGTAATTGAATTTTTCGGCAATGTTGTTTTTGAGTTTGACGCTGTATCGCTTTACATTAAAAACAAGTTAATTACACCCAAGAATTACGGAAGTTCAAGCGATATTACAAAATATGATGAAATGCCTCTTTTTGAAAATGAATGGTTTATACCTCTGGAGGTTAATTTTGATTTAGCCGATATTACCAAAGTGCTTCTCATAACGAGTAGAGATTTTAGAGAAGAAACGTTTAAAGATGTTGTTAAAGCAATAAAA
>CAZJJA010000123.1:0-3152 GCA_964546235.1 uncultured Thermofilaceae archaeon
CACGTTGTATCCTTTCATCCGTTTATACCTAGCCATTATGTCGACTCTCAGCACAGTATAGGCCGTCCCTAGGTGTGGGAATGCGTTGATGTAAGGATAGGGAAACGTTATGAAGAACTTAGGTCTATTAGGGTCAGGGTCAGCCTCAAAAACCCGGTCTTCAGACCATTTTTTCTGCCATTTCTCCTCGAGTGACTTGACTGTGTTCAGTATTTCCTTATTTGGCTGAGGAAGTTTTTGTTTTGCAACAATAGTTACCACCTGCACCCTATCAAACATTTTATTTACATAAAATGTTTTACTTGTCCTTCACGACATCAAGATAGTCATACATTTCGCCTCTCCGAACCATCTTCTCGTAGACACGCCACACTCTCTTAACGTTGACGAGCCCCGTGTAGTATCCTTCTTCTTCTAAAACTTCTATCACTTTTTCGGCGAAATCGTATGGTTTAACAAGAGGGTAAAGGTAAAGTGTTCGAAGAATAGCATCCCTTATATCGGAGTCGCGTGGATAAGGCTTCTTTCTACTCTTCTTCAAATCTTCTCACCGCTTTTCTTAAAACTATAATAGCCGCAACATGTGTACATATCTTTCCTCTGCGCCTCCAACCGAACTGTCTAGTAAAGCAGTCACAAAACCACTCCCCCTTCTCTGTGAGGACCACGTTGTAGTAGGGATAATGGTCTCCGAGAGACTTTATCCCCGGGAGAAGCCAATGATACTTTGCCAGTCTTTCAGCCCCAACAAGACACCGAGCAATTACACGCATGTACCAGGAAGCTGTCTTTCCGGGAAAAACCGTCCTAACGATTTCAAAAAACCGTTTTCCCTTGTTACAATCTTTTCCTCTAACTATATTTCTCGCACATCTGATAGCTTCTTTCTCATCCATTCCCAAGATAAATAAGCATGGAAGAACCAATATGTCTTACATTTTTTCGGAAGGCTCGATACCCAGCAAATACATTCCATTCTTCAGTACCTGCGCTATCATCCTTACCAGTGCGAGTCTCACAGCCCTCTTCTCTCTTGTAGGTGCTTTTAGTACAGGATAGTTGTCATAGTATCTGTTAAACTCCGTAGCAAGAGAGTTGAGATACGATGTCACGATGTCTGGTCTAAGATTATCTGCTGCAAACTTTACAGTTGACGGAAAATCGCCCAACAACAGCACGAGGTTTTTCTCCTCCTCTCCTATATCCTCTATGGAATATTTTTTTTCCATGAGTCCCTGCTCTTCCGCCTTCCTGAGAATACTCCGTGCACGCACATAAGCATATTGAACAAAGGGACCACTGTTTTGTTCAAAGTCCAGCACTCTCTCCCATTTGAACGTTATAGGCTTTTGTGGAGAAACATTTAGGAAGAAGAACTTCAGTGCGCCAATCCCGATCTTCTTAGCCTCCTCTTTTCCACCGATTTTTCTCTTCTCTATCTCAGTAAGCGCCCTATCGACGGTTTCCTCTATAATCTCATCTGCTGAAACATAAACACCGCGCCGGCTTGACATCTTTTTTCCGGGAAGCATAACCATCTCGTATGCGTAATGGATCAGTCTCTCACCCACATCCCGGTATCCTAGAGCGTAGAGCGCCAGTCTAAGCTGTATCTGGGCAAGAGTCTGTTGTATCGCAATAACATTTATAACAACGTCTGCACGCCCAAGCTTCCAAATAGAATACGCTATGTCACGTGTCGTATAGAGTGTAGTACCGTCGGACCTTACAAGGGTCATAGGGGTAACCTGGTAAGTTTGCGGGATTTTGAGTTTTTTCCTAAGTTCTTGGTCCTCTGCTAGAAGATCCGCCCGGAATACAAGTGCACCGTCTTTTTTCTCAACTAGCCCGGTTTCAGACAGCTTCTCTATGACATTTTGTGTAGCCTCGTTCCACACTGTAAGCTCGCTTTCCCAGTCCCAACTATCAAACTTTATGTCAAGTTCTTCTAGTGTGATGTCAAATCCCTCTAAGCATTTCTTAGCCATATCTCTGACGATTTTTAGAGCCCACAGCTCGCCTCTCTCATACGCCCTGTTTAGGTCTCTAATTTCTTTCTCTGGATCGGAGGAAGATTCTATATGTGACAAGAGTTTTTCAAACACTTCTGGACGTTTTTCTTTATACTCGTTGAGCTTCCACATGATCTTTGCTATTTTCTCGTTTATCTTTGCACGGTCCTTTTCATCCGCCTGGCTAAGTTGTTTTTTAAGTTTTAGAAGCTCTATCATTAGGTTTGTCATCGTGTACACATCTCCTATAAAATGGTCAGGCTTGCCGGTCAAGTAGTCTTTAACTTTGCTGTAACCATAGGCGGCGTAAGCAACTTGTAGCCCGACATCGTCTATGTAGAAGTGTGTCTTAACGTCGTGGCCACGAGACTTTAAAAGCCTGGCAAGAGCGTCGCCAAGAATACCGTTTCTCAAATGACCTATATGAAGCGGATGGATTGGATTTGCACTAATATGTTCCACAATTACCCGCTTAGGACTTGGATCAGGAACATGACCATATTTCTCTCCTAGCTCTTCTATGGAGGAAAAAACAATACCAGCATACCTCCTAACGTCTACGAGAAAATTAACATAACCTTTCTCAAACTTGTACTCCGAGAAAATCTCGGGCTTTTCCAACCCCTGCAAAGCGTGTGCAATGTCCTTAAATTTTACCCCCCGCTCTTTGATCACTCTGAACAAGAGAACCGTAACATCGCCAAAACCCTTAGAAGTCCTCCTAGCCTCAAGAAGTGCTCTAACGTCGGTTACACCGTTTCTCTCCAAAGCCGACGAAACACTAGACAAGGCCTCGTTAACTAAGACTTCCAATGGATCGTATACTACCATACCGAATCCTCATAACAATTCAAGAAGGGTCAAATAAAAACGATAAGCCGAAACACTATAAACCACATCAAGAATAAAGAAACAGGGGCCCGTGGCGCAGATTGGATAGCGCGGCGGCCACTCCCATCAGGGGGGAGCCGCACTCCGGAAGGGCTACTCACCCCATAATATTTTTTGATGGGTGGCAAAACATGTGGATTTTGTAAAACCATGAAAATCTGCGACGAATATAGGAGCAATGTTTTCTACGGGTAAGGTACCAAAACTGAGATAAAACCATCTACAATCACTATAATTTTTACAAAAAAC
>CAZJJA010000124.1:0-3120 GCA_964546235.1 uncultured Thermofilaceae archaeon
GATCATGCCTAGCGCTGTTACAACGATCTGTGAAACTTTTTGTGAATCAAGCGAGAACTCGTGAGCAAGTATAACATTTGTAACGGCGCTAGGCATGATCGACTCTAACAGGGCTACACTAAAGTCTAGCTGCATCTTGATAAAGCCAACCTTTACAAACAGGAAAAATAAAATTGATGCAACAATTGTTCTCATAATATAGACCTTTACTCCCTCGAGACTAAACTCGAGTTTCCTGGAAAACTCTATTCCTAAAAGAATCAAAGCCAACGTAGGCGCAGCCTCGCCTAGATATGCTGAGACTTCAAGGAGAAAATCTGGCATTGCGAAGCCAGAAACCCCCCAAAGTAGACCAAGAAAGATGCCATATAATGGTGCGAAGTATGTGATACGTCGGAGTCCTTCTTTCAGTTTTTTAGATGCTACAAGTGGTATCAGAATGTTTGCTGTTGTGTTATTGCCCATAATGTAGAAGCCAACGTTTGCTACTCCTAAGTCACCCCATAGGGGTAGAGCTAGAGATAACGGCAAATAACCGGCGTTAGCATACATAGATGTCATCATGTATTCGACTTCGCCCCTAAAGACAAGATATGCGGTTAAACCGGCAATAATCACGGTCAAGCTTCCAAGCAAAGGTAAACCAAGCGCGGTCCATCCAAGCCCCATGGACGCCTTAAGGTAGGTCGATCTAAATAGGAGAAAAGGGAGTAGGAGATAGAGCACAAGCTTTGAGAGATACGTTAAATTTTCGTCTGATGGGGGTTTAAGCCTGCCATAGATTATTCCCAACAATAGGGGTGCGTAGAATACCGCGAGTTTTTCCAGCATTGTCAACGACACCGCGCCGCTTTTGTATAACTACATAGTATTACTAAAGATTTAATTTTTATAGAGAGATATATACAATGGCGAGAAAAAATGTTTGCAGTCCAAGTAGTTAAAGATGGCGTAGAGTTTTTCGTAAAGTTTCCCTGGAAAGTTAGCATTGTCGGATTTATGGCAAATCCTCCAGTAATGAAAGGAGAAGCTAATGCTGCCAAAGAAGCATTTGAAGTGTTAGCACATGATCCATTCTTTGATGTAATCGAAGTAAACGTTCTACCCGAAGAAGCATGGAAGCTCGTAGAACCTATAGTTAAAGAAACTGGAATAGAGGTGGCGAGTGGCCTTCAGCCTCTTGTTCTAGCAAAAGGTTTTAACCCCAGCGCACTAGACGAAGACGAAAGGAAAAAGGCCGTAAACGCGATAATCGAGGAAATAAAAATATCCGCAGAGCGCGGCATAAAGAAGGCCGCATTCTGTAGTGGACCAGATCCAGGTGAGGCCGACCGCGAGGCGGCGAAAGACCAGCTTATAAAAAGTCTAAAAGAGATAACAGATTACGCAGCAAAATTAGGTGTCACAGTAATACTTGAGACATTCGATAGAGTCTGGGACAAGAAACAGCTCATCGGACCTATAACAGAGGCAGTCGAAGTTGCAAAAGCCGTTAGAGAAGAATACTCTAACTTTGGACTATTATGGGATCTGAGCCACGGACCGATGCTCAACGAGAAACCAGAGGACATTAAAGTGGCTAAAGATTACCTCGTGCATATACACATAGGATGTACAAAGAAGCTAGAAGACGGAACTCTAAAGGACTGGCATCCAGGCTTTTATCGCCCAGGGGCAATAAACGGCGTCAACGAGGTAAAAGACTTACTCAAGGTTCTCAGGGAAATTGGCTACAAAGGTGCGATAGGGTTCGAGGTAAAGCCCGAAGAAGGACAGGTATGGCAGGAACCCGTACATGCTGCTAAGGGTGTGCTCTACACGGCCTTTGCTAAGCTTGTTGAAGAAGAAATCGGGTGAATAGAGTGAAGCTAAAGATAATATTTCCAGAAAGTATAGGTGAAGTCTTGGTAGAGCTCATAGATAAGAATCCCAAAACCAAGGAAGCGTTCATCAAGGCAGCACCATTCGAAAGCCGCGTAAATACTTGGGGAGACGAGATATACTTCTCGACCCCAGTAAAGCTAGGACAGGAAAACGCTCAGGAAACTGTAGAAAAAGGAGACGTAGCCTATTGGCCGCCAGGAAACGCTCTCTGTATATTCTTCGGACCCACGCCAGTTAGCTCTCCTGGCGAAATACGTCCAGCGAGCCCGGTAAACGTGTTTGGCAAAGTGCTCGGAGACCTCGAAAGATTGAAGAAAGTAAAATCTGGAGAAAAAGTCAGAGTAGAGGTTGTTGAATAAACATACTCTTATAAATTTTTATTATTTTAATTTAAAGTGAGGTAAAAATGTCTGGAAAAAACATTCGGCTAGCCAGGTTATTTGGAAATGATGGTAGAGCTTTAATCGTGGCTTTAGATCATGGTAGGAGACATGGACCTATACCAGGTATAAAAAATCTCGGGAAAACGCTCAAAGAGATTGTGAAAGCAGAAGTGGATGGTATAATGATGACTCCTGCAATGATATCTAGGTATTGGGATATTGTTAAAGATATTTTTCTTATAGCGAGAATCGATGGTACTGGGACTGTTAAAAGCCTTGACGAGACTGATGACAGACTCATAGCATCAGTTTTATTCGCAGTTAAAAAAGGTGCTGATGCCGTCAGCGTTATGGTGTATCCTGGGAGTATAAATGAGCAATTTCTCTGGGAAAAGCTTTCAATAGTTGTAGAAGAGGCTGAAAATATAGGGATACCTGTGCTTGCAGAAGTTGTTCCTAAACCACCAGTATTTGAGAATAAGTTTGATCCCTATGCAATTGCATATGGTTCTAGAATAGCTGCGGAGATAGGAGCCGATATAATTAAAACACTATATACTGAGAATTTTGGAGAAATTGTTGAAAGCACTCCTGTTCCAATTGTTATTTTAGGTGGTGAAAAAACAAGTTCTCCTACTGATATACTTGAAATTGTTGAAAAAGCTGTAAAGGAAGGTGCGGCTGGAGCAGCTATAGGAAGAAATATTTTTCAACATGAGAATCCATTAGGAATGGCTAGGGCACTAATGGCTATAATACATGAAGGTTTAAAAGCTTCGGAGGCTGCTGAAAGTTTTCTCTAGCTAGTTTTTTATATAACAAAATTAAAAATTAATTTATAGTTCAAATAATG
>CAZJJA010000125.1:0-3090 GCA_964546235.1 uncultured Thermofilaceae archaeon
GGGTTTGCATGTAAGAGAAGACTTCCAACGTAATAGTTCATGTAGTTCAATAAAATACCACCCATCAGTAAAGCCAGAAAGCCTACTGAAATGAATCCAGCTAGGGAGAAAATAATTATCTCCTTTATTTTTGGAGCCATGAAGAGGCTAGGATCTCCCTCAGGACCATAACCGGTCTTTATCCAGAGAAACATTTCCTCCTTATAGGCTTCTCCCCTTATGACAAGGTTACCAATTCCTTCTCCATAGAGGAGAGTTGCAGCTATCATTGCTAGAGACAGCATGAAAGCCCATTCTAAAACAAGTATCGATGCCTCTAATAATTTACGTTTTTTGACAAAAGATAGGTACGGAGGATAAACCAGTAAAGTAGGCAGTAAAGCCAAGAATATCGAGTGAAGCTTGGCGATGTAGAGCGATATGAAAAATACGACTGGCGTGGCTGAAACAATAGTTATGTGACATAGTACTCTCGATATACAGGTTGATTTTAGGGTCTCCATTACAAGAAAATATTGTATTTTCGTCTTAATATTAGCTTTTCATAGCCCAGAGACGTGACATTATGATGTAAAACAGTAGTTTTCCTGACAGAAATAACTTAACGGTCAAAATAAAGAACGATTTATGGTTTGCAGTTTTGTAGCATAATTTTTGTCTTACGTATATCTATGTAAAGTATAGGGAAGCGTAATATAGGAAAGAAAAACCCGCATAAAGTATATTAACCCTTTTTGTAACGTAACTCGAGATTGAAAAATTTATTTATTATTATACAGTATTATAATTTTCCCTCCTCTGATACCGTAGAGAGAAAAACAAATTTTTAGTAATATCACCTGTTACACAATAGATAAATACCAACCGAACGCCCAGCCACATGTGAAGATTAGAGAAGAACGTAAACTCCTAGTACACAACCTAACAGCAAGTTTTTCGGGTAGCTTAGCTGCTCCTTTCCTTACAATTTTTTACTATGAAATAGCAAAACAAAGTTTCTTCCTCACAGGTCTCGTAAATTATGCTCCTACCCTGCTATCAGTTTTTATGGGACTCATATGGGCTAGGATATCTGACTCGAACGGAAAAAGGAAAACGTTTGTTGTTATAGCTTCTGCCACTGGAATAGCAACAACAATGGCGATGTCCTATGTCGAAAATGTAGATCAACTACTTGTGATCAGGTTGGCAGGAGCAATAACAGGAAGTGCGGGCGGTGCAGCATTTTCGGCATTATTTGCGAAGACTTTCAAGAAGAACAGGGGAAGCAGTCTAGGGAAATATGATGCAATGGGTATTATAGGGAGCTTTGTGGGAAGCTTGGCTTCAGGCTACCTCTACTCTACTATAGGCTTCAGAACAATGCTTAGAATCATAGCGCTGTTAAACCTTATTCCGCTAGGAATAATACTCTCGATTAAAGAAGAGCCTGAGCCCCGGCACAAGTTTGACCTCAAGCATCTTGTCGAGATCCCAAGGATACCAAGAAAGTTCTGGAGAGTCTATGCCTCCAGGCTACTAATCACATTACCGGGAAGCATCGGAGGCAGTATAATAGGAATATACTTCATCAAATACCTAGGAGGCACACCTGAGCTCTGGTCAATGGTCGCCGCAGCAACAACACTGACAGGGTTATCCTCGACGCTCTATGGAAAACTAGCCGACAGAATGAGCGTTAGACAGATGTTCACTCTCGCAGGGCTCGGATGGACAGCACTCTATATTGGATACTTCCTTGCACAGGACCCAATAATATTTGCCGCAATCCTTGTGATACCAGTCTGGCCCGCATTCTGGGTAGCATACAGAAAGGCTCTGATGGATATAAGCGACCAGACGGAGAGGGCGACATTTTTCGCTGTAGAAAGTCTTCTTACAAGCATCTATGGGTCTGTCCTAGGCATAACAACGTCCTATATCGCAGATCTCATAAACCCGAGAATGCTTTTCCTCGTATCTGCTATAGCAGCACTATCCTCAACTATAGCGGTTCAGAAACTACTGAGCTTCGAGAAGGGACTGAACGTCAAGAAGCCTCCATTCGAAGTTCACGTAAACCTTGAGCCAATAATAGAACCTATATCAAAGATAAAAGGCAAAATGATTTCGCACTAGAAGAAGAAAAGGCTGTTCTCTTTCTAGCTTCTATTCTTTAACAATTATTATTTCTACGTTTAAAGCCATGTTTACGATGATGATCAATAGTAGAATTACCGCTATCGCCTTTATAACAAGACTTATCCTGTCGCTATACGGTTTCGGGAGACAGCCTTCAAATCCCACACCAGTGTCCCAGACTTTCTCCTCACTCTTTAGTCTTAGGGCGGAAAGAAACATCAAAATATCCCCGGAGCTGCCGATTGTATTCAAAACGTAAATCATCTTTAGCAAGTTTGTCGCTTTCCACAATCCCGCCAGGGAGAGTAGAGGAATAACGTGAAGCGACAATAGCGGAGAAACCGCTATTAAGAGATAAAGATTTCGGGATACAGGCTTCTTCATTCCCACATAAAAGACGGGAAGTTTTCCAATTCTGGCATAGCCGAATCTCACACCGACGCCAGAAAGTATAGGCGGCACTGCATGTAGTACCTCGTGAACAATCAACGTGATTATAAGGGCTAATATGGGGTCCCAAGGCTTTCCTGAAGATGCTGATATCCCGTCCAGACCTGAGACTTGTAGGACAAGCAGCGAGAAGAAGAACAGATAGAGTCCGATAGCCAATATATCTCCACCATACCTATCGAGAGAGAAACACTCATCTTTATCCGACACATGTAAGGGGATATACAACTGTCTCTTATCCCTAACGCACATCTGCAGGCTAAGCTATAAAGAACGTGTACGCGATAGATTAATTGAATGTATGTATTCGTCAGCCGATAATATAAGGGAAAAGACATGCAAGCTATGCGGCAGGAGGTCAAAGCTGATATCTAAAGTTATAGGCGTCTGCAAACAATGTCTCATTGAAAGACCAAAAGAGGCTGTCGAGATAGTGATGGAATCCCACAGGAAAAGCAGGGAGGGTTTCGGGCTCCCACCTGTGATACCAGAAGCTGGCGAGGCGCGCTGCGTCTACTG
>CAZJJA010000126.1:0-3071 GCA_964546235.1 uncultured Thermofilaceae archaeon
CAGGAGACATATTTAGAGAAGAAATAAAAAATGAAACAGAGCTGGGAAAAAAGGTAAAAGAATATGTTGAAAAAGGACTCCTAGTTCCCGATGAAATCGTAATCGAGATTGTCAAGAAAAGACTACAGCAACCGGACTGCGAAAAGGGATTCATCCTGGACGGTTTCCCCAGAACGATAAAGCAGGCTGAAGCTCTAGATGAATTTGCGCCGCCCGACCTAGCGCTAAACTTTGTAGCAAGAGATGAGGTTATCATCGAGAGAATAAGCGGTAGAAGGATATGCGCTCGTTGTGGCGCAATATATCACGTCAAATATATGCCACCTAAGTATCCGGGGATATGTGACAAGTGTGGAGGACCCCTGATTTTGAGAAAAGACGACCGTCCAGAAGTCGTTAAAAAAAGGCTCGAAGTCTATAGGAAGCAGTTCGAGCCAATAATTGAATACTACAGAAATAAAGGTATATTGAAGGAGGTTGAGGCCAACGAACAGGCACCACAGGTTATACCTAGGGTCATAAATGTGATAAAAGAATACTTTAGATTAAAATAATTTTATTCTATTTTTACAGCTTTGTATATTTTGGATATTAGGATTTCATCTCCTCTAAAACTTCCCTTGAATGTAATTCTATGGTCTTCTATGTCTCCTAGGTTGCCCATATAGAACCCTTGGTATATCCCACCAGTATCAGCTAGCTGTACACGATTATAGTTTTTAACTTCGGGTTCTACGGGACCATGAATTGGACAAAGCCATTCTTCTTGATCTTGTAAGGGTTCTACTTCTCTTCCACACACTGGACAAACCCAGAGCTGTGCAGTATGTTGCTCTATTACTACAGCCTCAACTATTCTGAAACCTCTTATCTCTTTAAGTTCGGCTAGAGTATTCACGAATGCAGGTTTTAGCTCATAAATCGGGGGCAAAATGTCATCTGGGGCTTCTTCTAGAATACTTGATTCGGTTACACGAGTTATTTCACCAGTGTTGGTGTGTGCAATCACATATCTCTTAATTTTAACAACTTTGTCTTCTAGTTTCTCGATTTTTTTAACATGATCCATTCCGAATGCTACGCAAAAACGTAGATCTTCTTCATTAACGAGGTAAAACGTCCTGTAGGCAGCACCTCCTTTACTTTGTCTTAGAGGACCTATCTCTAGGATTCTCCCAACTATGGGCGGCCTCAATATATCGGCGATATCTATTTTCAGTCTTTTTGCAACCATTAATGCAGCGGCACTTTCAGTGACATTAGCTTTCTTTGCCATTTCAGAAACTTTCTGGAAGAAGTCTTCTTCAGATATGTTGACTTGCGACTTTATTCTCTTCCATACCTCTTCTGGTTCAAGCATAATAATATAGATGTATTATTTTCTTAAATACATTAAACAATAGCCTTAACGGTTTTAGGAAGAGTCGATGAAGTAGTTCTTCAAATATACTTTGTTGTATTAAAATATTCTTTTAAAATTCTTCGGAAAAACACATACAAGGTTATGGTTAGTGCAATGCCTGCTAGTGACACACTGATTTTTACAGCGGACAATGTTACAATGTAATATACGATAAAGAGTATGAACATAGACATATAGTATACTGCTATTCTCATCAAAGACTGGGAAAGTGAATTAATATCGTTTATTTCGTTAGTTGCTGTAAATATATCTGCAAAAAATAGTACAAGTATACCGCTAAACAGATACATAATAGTGTTTGGAGGGTCAAAATAGGCCAAAATGAAAAAACCGATATATGTGGTCAATCCAGACGCCTTTATAATATCCGGCTTTGATAAAAATATTCCCAGACTCGTAAATAGAAGAAGAAAGGATATTAGTAGTAGTTGGTATGGGTTCACACTGATAACTGTGAATATTGCTATCAGAAGTACTGCAAATATTGTGTTTAGAAATGTTAGACTTTTCATATAATCTCTCCCTCCCATATGTGTAGGTCACATTTTCCTCTTAGCAAGACTGTTACTCCTATTCTCCATAAATTCGCAAGTGGATCGATAGAATACTTCGTCCTAATGTATTTTCTTATAACGCTGAAGGGGTTGACAGCTATACACATTACTCTAAAGCTAAGCCTATTTGCCTCCTCCAATACTTTGAATGCATGTTCTTCTGTGAAAGACGAGATAAAAATAACTTGAGAACCAATCGGAGATAAATAAGGAATAATGTGCCTAAAGACATCCATAAAATCAACGACTTGTTTGATCGGAGAATACTTTAACTCGGCTAGCGAGTGGAGAATTGCTAATAGGTGTTTTTTCCCAAAACCAGGTTTTATCCAGTCTCTATACCCTCCAATCACAAGGAGAGAAAGCCTATTACCTCTTATAAGAAGATCATAGCTTATACTAGCTGCATACGAGGCATATACATCAATTAGTTTCTCTAACTTATCTTTTCCAACAAGTCTGGGCTCAGGAACATCGACAATAAGTAATATGTCGGCTATTTTCTCTAAAGCATATTTATTTGTCATGAGTTTTCCTTTCCTAGCCGTAGCTTTCCAGTTTATGAAGTGTAGTTCGTCTCCTGGAACGTATTCTCTTATCTCGAGAAATTCTGTACCTCTACCAGCTTTCTTAGAAATTACTTCGCCGGGCCATTTTCCAGTAACTCGTGATTTCAGTAACATATGCGGTACGTGCACGATTTTGGGGAAAACCGCTATGCTGTCAGAATTGTTGATTGTAATCGTTTTTGTGTCCAAGAAGAGTGAATCCATAGATGTTATATTGACTGGTCCTATTCTGTAATGGCCCCTTTTATTAGTCTTGACAGTATAACTTAGTGTGACAGAATCGTAAGGCCCTACAACCATTGTTTTTTTATTTGTTCCCTCCACGACTGTGAAGACATCTGGCAGAGTATCCTCAATCTTGAGGAAAAAGTGTTCTGAAGAAACATTCTTGATAGTGACTCTTACGTCCATTTTTTCGCCTTGAATCGCTCTTTTCGAAGAAACAATTCTTGTAATTTTAAAGTCTTTAGAAGTGGGGTGACGATATTGTGAAGAGAAATATAGCATTAAAATCAGTATTAAATC
>CAZJJA010000127.1:0-3039 GCA_964546235.1 uncultured Thermofilaceae archaeon
GGATACGCTAAAATGGCGTCATCGGCGATAACACGCGATGCTATACAGGCAGGCGCAAAGGCTCTACTTCACGTGGCGAGCGACAATAGATCCGCAATCAGGGTTTATTGCAAGATAGGCTATCAGGTGTTGTCCAGAAAACCATGGGTATTCTATGAACCTTAATTTACCTATTCGTAGGAAATATTTTCCTAAAAATCCATCATGGGTAAGCTTAAGGAAGATATCGTATTCTCTCCATTATCATTTTAGTGGTTCCAATTTCAACTTTATTATTTCAAGCAAGTTAAGTTTAAGTGTAGAATCAATATTCGCAGCAACCCTGCCTGAACGTACGAACACTTGCATAAAATCTCGCGTAAAGGAGATAAATGTGGGTCTGGAAACTAAGAGGTGCAGACTCCTTTTAAGCTGTTCAAGTAGGTTCTAGGCTTTTTTCTTCTCCTCCAGCATCTCTATTATGTACTTGAACATTTTAGGCATGGCATTGGGATCTGTGCCCGTGACCAGGTTTCCGTCACGTGTAGCGTTTTCCTCGACAAGAATGCCGCCAGCGTTCCTGACGTCGTCGTGGATGGCATAAAACGCCGCCACCCTTTTACCCTTAATTATATTTGCAGATATCAAAACCCAAGGAGCATGGCAAACTGCAGCTACTATTTTTCCTGACTCATAAGCCTTTCTAACAAACGCGAGGATCTCCTTGCTTCTCCTAAGCCTGTCTGGAGCGTATCCTCCAGGTATCCACACGACTTCATAATCCTCTGCACTTTTCGGGTCTGCCTTAACTGTTGCTTTGATTCTAAATCCCTGCTTTCCATGATACTCTTTTATCTCGGGTGCGACGAGGTCGACTTCGAAGCCAAGCTCTTTAAGCCGGTATAGTGGAAATATTAGTTCTCTCTCATCAAAATAATCTTCAACTAGGATTGCCGCTTTCATTTATTACACCGGAATAAAAACATGGGAGAGGAATTAATTTCTTCCTATAAAAAAGTAGAAATATTGAGGAGTAATCTACCTCGTGTAATGTTTGATGGACAAACAATCTATGCTACGGTTACATATCTGCTCGACGGCGATAATGTCTTACTCATATATAAGAAAAGAGGGTTTGGTGCAGGAAAATACAATGGTGTAGGAGGAAAAATAGAAAAAGGAGAGGATATCTTCTCTTCAGCGAAGAGAGAGGTTCTTGAGGAAATTAAAGTAGAGGTCAAAGAGCTTTCGTTACATGGTGTTCTCTTGTTTTATAGTGTGTTTGAAAACCCAGATATCATAGTCTATGTTTTTACTACACGAGAATTCTCGGGAACACCATGTGAGACAAACGAGGCTAAGCCGCAGTGGTTTAAGAAGGAGCAGTTGCCCTGGGAACATATGTGGGAGGATGATAGAATATGGTTGAGACATGTATTGGATGGAAAAAGGGTTTATGGTGTTTTCTGGTTCGACCGGGACTATAAAAAGCTTCTAAAATGGGATTTGAGTGTCTACCCTTAGGTTAGGAAAACCGCCAAGAAGTATATGCCCATAAACATGTTTACAAACTTGAAAGCCTTGAAGGCGTATTCGTGGTATTCTCCTGTAATTAATCCTTTGACGAGATATACTATAGCTAAGGCAAGTGGGACAAAGGATATGAGAAGCCCAAATGGCGATACAAGACCAAAGATCATCGAGTAGATCGCTATCGATGCAACTATAAGTGCGACCCCTATGGAAAAAATGGAGGCTTTCTTTTCTCCAATGACAACGGGAAGCATAGGGATTCCCGCATTACGATAGTCGTCAACATACTTTATGGCAAGGGTCCATATGTGAAGGCTACTCCAAACAGCAACGACAAGCATGAGGACCACTCCGCCTAAACCAAAGCTTCCAGTTGCAGCAGCCCAGCCGCCAAGTGCGGGCATGCCTCCAGCAAATCCTCCAAAAACAACACTGATCGGGTTTTTTTTCTTCAGGAGAACTGTATAGAGTATGATATCAATGAGAAAGCCCAAAAAGCCTGCTAGAGAGACATAAATGTTTACCATGAAACCTACAGCTAGACCAAGGATGAGTAAGGCAAGGCTCATCAATGCAGCCTCTTTCCGTCCAATTCTCTCAGTAGGTATGGGTCTATGTTTTGTTCTGAACATTTTTGCATCTATGTCTGCATCTAAAACCATGTTTATCCCGGTGGTTCCAGCAACACATAGGAACATCGACAAGAAAACTAGGAGAGCAATGTCTAGTCTTGGCGGGTTTGCAGCCTCGGCGTAGGACATTATTCCCGTGAATACCAAGAGAGCGGTTTGTTTAAACTTGAAGAGGTCGGAGAGGTCTTTAAAGTTCACACCATAGTATTGGGAGATTTGGATTTAAGCTTTCCCTGAAAACTATGTGGGCGGAGAAATTTTTACTTCTTGGTCGAAAGACCACACCTTATAGTTCATCTCCATGATCAGCTTATTACCGCTAAAGAAGGAGATAGATAAAGTGTCTGGAATGTCTTGCTCATACATAACTTTAAGTGTAATCTTTACATGGGTATATTGTGGAGTTTCTTTGCATGGAGAAGCTATGTTGTAGAGTTCCAAATATATTTCGTCTAATCTCTTGTCTTTAGATGTTTCAGCAGAGATGACCAGGTATTCTGTTCCGTTCTCCTGAATAGTAGTTGTGGAGAATTCGCCTATTTTGTACATTGCCTCTATGATCCTGTACAGGATTGTGTCCTCAATGTGCCATTCGTGTTCACCGACTTTAACCCAGGAACCATCGATGTTAACAAATACTTCCTTTTTGTCTCTGTAGAATATGAGAAGCTGCGGAGTCCCCTCTTTCGGTATCTTTGCTATTCGGGAGAGTATCCTCATGTTGGAAAGGTCTACTGAACCCTCTATCATGGCTTTCCCTTCAGAGTCCGATACATGGACTATAATGCTTTCAGTATAGTTCCAGCCTTTGGAGCTCTTTATTCTATTTAGGACGTCGTTTAGGACAGTTGCTGCATCCACGCTTTTGTTCCAGTTAAGAAGTACAATTGTCGTT
>CAZJJA010000128.1:0-2999 GCA_964546235.1 uncultured Thermofilaceae archaeon
TTGATTAACGCTCGCAATTCAGCGAGCTTGAATACTCTCGGAATGCCCTTCTCGGTCCTGAACGGCTTGAGCTTTTTGATGATTAAATTGGTGTCTTTGAAATGTTCGGGTCGATAATCCTCATAATTCTTTAGAAACTGCTTTTGCATATGTGCCTTTTCCGACTCCTGGCGGACCGAGAAAAACTAGTTTCATTTATTCCACCACTGCTTCATATACAGTTGTGAGGATAAATCTTTACTGTCTGTTCGGGGATAATTATTAATTCAACATATTGATTTAACAACTCCGATAAGATGACATGGGATTACGAAGACATAGTTTTATTTGCAGTTGACAAAGGACGCGAACTAGGAGCACATTATGTTGAAGCGCGGTACCACAAGAGAGGAAGCACTTCTACAGCAGTTCGTAATGGCGGCGTACTAGGCTTTGAGTCATCCTTCGAGGAAGGTATTGCAATTCGGGTACTCGTTGACGGTGCACTTGGCTTTTCTTCGACCGAGCTGCTGAACAAAGAGGGAGTTGAAGCCGCATTGAGACGGGCTATAAAGCATGCAAAGTCTCACGCTAAGTTTATGAAGAAGAAGATAGAGTTTAGCGAGGAGAAACTTGGTTCAACATCATACCAAGTAATACAGAAGAAGAGTTTTGAAAATGTAAGCGAAGAAGATAAGATAAAATATATGGAAGACTTGTGGAAAAACGTTACTTCTGCAATTTCTACGGCAAAAGTGGCTACATTAGTTAATTTTATGTCAGAAAACTATGAAGAGAAAATATTGGCTAATAGTGATGGAGCCTTCGTGAAAAGCTTTATTCCCCGTTTATCGTTCGGATACAATGTCGTGGTAGCTCTTCCTTCTAAAGGTACTATTCAGCGATGGTTCTCCCACAGCGCATCTGGTGGATACGAGTGGCTTGACAGATGGTCTATTGTCGAGTATCTGCCAAAGGATGTAAAGACTTTTGAGAAAATACTTTTGGAGGCAAAAAAGCCGCCTACAGATGAGCCAATAGATGTGATTGTTGGAAGTGAGATTGTCGGACTCATTGTTCATGAAAGCTGTGGGCATCCAAGCGAGGCTGACAGAATACTTGGTAGAGAAGCGGCACAGGCTGGAAAGAGTTTCATAAAGCCGGATATGATCGGCTATAGGATAGGTAGCAAGTATGCTACGGTTATCGATGATCCAACAATTCCGGGAAGCAATGGATTTTATCTTTATGACGACGAGGGAGTACCTGCCAGGGCAAGGTACCTTTACAAGGAGGGATTAATTAACGAGTTTCTACATAATAGATGGACTGCAACGATCTTTGGAACCCACAGCAACGCGTCCGCTAGGGCAATGAACTTTGAGAGCGAACCTATAATTCGAATGGCCAACACTTATCTAAAGCCAGGAGACATGAAGTTTGAAGAGCTTATCGAGGATGTGAAGAAAGGAGTATACATTAAGAGCTACATGGAGTGGAATATTGATGACGAGCGCTGGAGCCAGCGATATGGCGGTCTCGAGGCTTATCTCATAGAAAATGGCGAAATAAAGGGTTTAGTGAAAAACCCTGTGCTCGAAGTCACAACCAAGAAGTTCTACAGCTCTATTGATGCTGTAGACAAAAACCTAGAGTTCTATGCTGGAACATGCGGAAAGGGAGAGCCTGGACAGGGTGTCCCCGTATGGTTTGGTGGACCCAATGTTCGGTTACGTAATATTGTTTTAAGGGTGATAGCGTGATGAAAGACGAGTTAGTTAGTATTGGAGAAAAAGTAGTCAAAAGGGCGCTAGAAATTGGATTCGACGAGGCTGCTGTAACAGTAACATATGTTAATTCTTCGATGACCAAGTTCGCAAATAGCGAGCCAAGCGTCATCCAAAGCTGGAAGGGCAGAAGAGTTGCCGTCTATGTTGCCAAGAACAAGCGTATTCTTGGAACAGAGGGGTCTGTGCAGTCGATAAACGATGTCTATGATATTTTAAACAGGCTTCATGTTCTGTCGGAAAAGATACCAGAATCCATGCTTTATGCACCGTTGCCAAAACCCGAAAAGATCGATTTTATGGAAAAACTAGTTGACACTAAGGTACTAGAAATTATTGAGGACCCCTCACCAATCTCTCAGCTTATAGTGGAGGCTACACACCGCGAGAATATCGAGTATTTTGCAGGAATGTTTGAGGCAAAATATGAGGCCAGAGCTCTTGTAACCAGTACTGGAGCTGAGCTTTTTGAAGATGCAACAAGTGTCAAGTCATATGTGAGAGCTTTTGCTGGAGAAGGATCAGGACAGTGGTCTGTAGGTTTTAGAAAGCTAGATTTAAAGAAGATTGAAAACATGGCTGAGACAGCTTCCCGATATGCCACTATGGCTAGACATCAGGAAGAAATTTCTCCTGGTAAATACAACATAATTCTCTCACCAATGGTTGCAGGAAACCTAATGAACTATGTTGCAATGATGGCTTCCGCAATGCGCGTCATGATGGGAATGTCTATATTCGCAAATAAAGCCCCAGGTACCCGTATTGCATCAGAGAAATTCACGCTAATAGACGATCCTAGGAATCCCGAGCTCCCCAATTCCTGGTCTTTCGACGAGGAGGGGATGCCCACCTTCTCTAAACCGATTATCGAGAACGGTGTTTTGAAAACACTCTTACACAACACTAAGACCGCTGCAAAAATGGGAGCAAAATCCACTGGTAACGCTGGACTCATCTTTCCGCATCCATGGAACCTAAGAGTTCCCGAGGGAGAATATAGCCTAGAAGAACTTATCGAGGAGGCAAAGAACGGATTCCTGGTGACAAATAACTGGTACACTAGGCTCCAAAACTATATTGAGGGAACATTCTCCACGATTACTAGAGATGCTATACTCGTCATAAAGAATGGAGAAATAGCTGGCGCTGCAAAGAAGTTCCGTATAGCGGACAGTTTCCCGAGAATGCTGAATAACATTATTGCTCTTGGAAAAGAAGTCTTCGACATCT
>CAZJJA010000129.1:0-2964 GCA_964546235.1 uncultured Thermofilaceae archaeon
ACAGTTCACTACAAAAAACAAAAATCAAACTAGAGAAAACACAGTATTTCCTTCTAGCATTAAAATAAATAGTGCGTGCGCCAGCGAAAAATAAGCCATATAAAACATTTATCGGACACTCTCTGATGCTGGAGAAAAGAGAAGCCTCTTCTTAATCTCTTCCTTACCATGTGATCGGAACCTAGATCCTCTAAGACTTCAAAGTACCGCTAAAATATGCTTACGGAATATTATTATTGTATAGGGACATTTTATACTCAATACATTAAGGAGTGATAAATATGCTGAAAAAAAGCAAGAATAAATCAAATGATTCTCCAAACTTCAAGCTCTTAATAATAGTAGCTATAGTCGCTGTAGCGGCAATAGGCGCGGCATCCTACTACTACCTAGCAAACATGTCCCCTACACCAACACAGCCCACTCGGCCGGGGCAAAACCAGACAACTCCACAGCAACCACAGGTGCCTACCAAGGAGTACTACTACAGCCTTGCAGAATGCCCAAAGACTGCATTCATAGTTGTCTACGCAAACGACGTCCAGAAGAGCACGGCCAAAAGCATGATAGGAATACTAGAGGCGGCATTCGGGTCAGAGGGTGCTAATATAAAGGATGTTCCAAAGTGTATAGTATCTAAAGACGAACTTGGGATAAAGCTCAGGGTCTACCCAGGCTTCGTGTACAGGGGAGACGTTCCGGGACTGGACAAGTACACTGTAGCCGAGGAAGACGGATACAAGATACTGAGGCCTGCTATTTCCTCAGCTCTAGCATATAGGTTCGGGATAGAGGCTGTGTACAGCTATAAGGCCGAGGCACTTGTTGTCGAGGGAAGCACACTTTTCACGAAGGTCAGATCCGATCTCGAAAAACTCAAAGGGTTGTTTACGCAGCTAGCTGTGGCAGATATAACCGAGATAAAGAAAGTAGGTAGGTCTGATATACCTGTTTCACTGAACTATGTCCCTACTGTTGTCTTTGTTTCGAAAGACCCTCTCGACAGCGGCTTGACCCATCTCGAGAAGCTGGGGGACAGATACTATGTGCCTGTAGAGGCCATACAGAAGATGCTCCCAGACTATCTCGGGTCTAGAGGTCTTGAAACGACCAAGCCTCCTCCAGAGTTCTTCGACAAGGGTGCGAGTTTTGGAGGTGACGAAGCCCCGATAAAGCTCTACCTGCTGGAGGACTACTGGTGCCCGTTCTGTGCAAAGCTCTACCAGTCGACTGGAGACTACCTTGAGAGCTTAGTGAAGGACGGCGAGCTCCAGATAAGGTTCGTCGACCTTATAGTTCACCCCGATGTGCTCGAGATGCATGCTTTTACTGACTGTCTTTACGAGAAGACTGGCGACGGCTACGCATACTTCAATATCACAAGAGAGATTTACGCAACACTATCGCAGGGGAAGGAACCAGACCTAAACTTTACAATCGAGCTTGCCTCCAAGTACTTCAGCCAAGACCTCATAGATGAAGCCAAGCAGTGCATGGAGTCCAAGAAAGACCAAATCATAGAAATAACTACCAAGCTCCAGAGAGAAGAAGGCCTAGGCGGCACGCCAACGCTCTTTTTCTGGAACGAAGAGAAAAAACGCGGACTGATAGTTATAGGCTACATTGAGCTAGACGACATGAAACAGATAATAGAGTGGATCAAAGGCTAAACATAGCCTATTTTTCCAAAAACATTCCTAATCCTTTCTTCCAGCCTAACATACCATTCAGGAACCCTGACAGGACTCACAATCCTGGAAGGAGTGTAAGCCTTTATATCCAGAACAGGGGTACCGTCAAAAAGGTCTAGTCCAGAAACCCTTAAAAAGCATCCTCTACGTTCTATAAGCTTCACAATACTCAAAGCTATCGGATTGGGCCTATGAGGAGAGTCTGTGCAAAACACGCCAACCTCTGGAAGGTCCTCAATCTCTATACCAAATCTCTTAAATCTCCTAGGCTTAACCCTTAAAACTCTTCTCTGTTGTTCAGAGACTCCATGAAGATACGCGACCACGATGATATGACTAAAATCTTCTATACCCGCAAGTCCATCTTCATATTCTGAAAAAACCTCGATCACTCCCTCGACGCCAAAATAGGTTTTCTTAACCTTGTCTCTGTCAGCGTAGGTGTGAACTATTCCTATCGGTTTAAAACAAATGTCCATCTCATGTGTATAAGCCGATGCATACTTTTATAGCCAAGTTTAACCTGCTTCTCCAATATATTGTGAGAACAGCTACGGAAATACTACAGATACACGTTTCCCCGGCAAGTCTTTGACTAAATCTCTTAGTCTTTTGGGAGTAATTAAGTGGAAAACAGCTCTAGCTAGACATTCGTCCCCCCAATTACTGAAAAAAAGACTCTACACTTAGACAGCTTCAAGAAAATCACATACACGATTAATTCAATTTTATCCTTCTAGGAGTTATAAAGCTATTTAGGTACCTGTAGAGTAAAATTGACAAAGCATCACTGATGTACACTCTACCTGGTCTAATAGGCGATACTGATAAGGATTCGAAAGCCTAATCCTATTTGATAGACCGATGGGTTATTTTACGTCTAGTTATATCAGGGAAAAGATTGAGAAAACAAACCTTTTTAAACACGTTAAAGTTAAAAGGGAAAGCGATGCAATAAACGTTCTCGCGGAAATCCTTGTATGCAGAAAAGAGGTCTCCTATAGGACTCCTACAGGTGAACTGGTAATAGACTTACTGTGTGGAGATATACCGATAGAAGTTGAATATAAGAAGAGGCCATTTGAGGGTTTTCAGCAGGCGATAGCTTATATAGTCTTAGCAGGTTTCAAGAAAAGCATGGTAATACATATATTTCCTTTCTACGACAAATATTTTGTGAAAGCATTTTGTAATATAGTATTTTTTCTCAGAAATATCGGCATAGACGGGCTCATAATAGTGTCTGATACAGGTGAAGTTGTTGAATGCTAAA
>CAZJJA010000130.1:0-2944 GCA_964546235.1 uncultured Thermofilaceae archaeon
TACCGGAAGATATCGACAGTAGTTTATTAGATCAGTTTTATGATGAAACAGAAGGGTTGTGGAGCATCCTCTACTCTTTTATAAATATTGTCTCCTATCGTCTCAGCCCAGTATCTCAGCTTAGGGTCGCGTATAACTATACTCAAACCCCTCTCTTCAGCATATCTTATGACTTCTTTCAGCTCCATGTATTGTTGTTGTGTAACGGTCGGTCTAAGCATGGGATAAACTCTAACAGTCATCGAGAGTAGTATAAAAACTATCAACACCAGCGCAGGTAATGTCTTTTTCCATTCTTTGATGTGGCTGAGAGAAGAACCTACGGCAGCTGCTAAAGGTATGAGGTTCATGTTTCTAAACCGGAAAAGCCACTTTGGAGGAATTGCTGGGAAGTTGAGACCTACGATAAGTAGTGCGCTTGCGTAGTCTAGGGAAGATGATACAGGATCATTTCTGGAGCTGGAAACACCAGAAATAACGAGTGTAGCCGCGATCCCCGCGACCAGCAGAGCTTCAGGCAGTCTTTCAAAGGAGTATTCCTCGTACTCTGAAATATCTTCAAGGAATGCAAGCCCTTTGTAAACATCTCCTCCAACAACAAAGGGTGCAGCAAAGGCTACAGCTACCAGCGTTATTCCTATGAGTGGAAGAACCATTTTATTCCATTCGATCCTCTTTAATGTTGCCATGTAGATTAGCGGCAACATTATGGAGTAGAAAATCGCGACGGCGAAGTCCAGGATATGTGTAAGGGCTGTTAGAACAAAAAACACTATGGACGCAGCCAGGTACTTCTTCTCTCCCTTTTCGAGGAACATTAACGACAACACAATAAACGCGGAAAGCCATGTTATGCCTGTTGCGTTTTTCATGAAGTCAGGGACCATTCTGATCATCCATTGGTTACAGACTATCGCTGCGCCCGCTCCGATGCCAGCCGCCCAGGAGCCTTTGCGAGAAAAGTAAAAGTACCATGGAAGTGTCGCCAGGGAAGAGAGGACAACAACGGTTATCTTTACGCCGAGAAAAATGTCACCGACAATAGCTGAAACAAAAGCCATGATGTAAAACACTAAAGGTGGATCGAGATACTTCATATGGCCTTTCTCCAGTATCCATCTAGCTTGCACGGCATAATAGGGGCCATCTATCATTAAGAGAAGCGGAGACCTAAACAGCGGGTAGCCTAGTATGATTATCGATGCTAGCACGAGGAAGGTTGGCGCTATTACGTTTTTTAAAATCTCCTCGCTTCTCTTAATATTTGACATGCTAAAATTATTATGAAGAACTACTATTTTTATTTCAATTGAAACATTAAAAAACAGTAACAATCATGTTCGTCAAGAATTATGAAGAGAATTCTTCTAGAAATTTCTCGATTCTGGGTATCTTTGCCTTTATTTTTGTTATGTTACAAGGAATTATGTAGATTTGTCCCACTAAATTATTATGTATTATATTTAGGGAAAATAATATTAGATAACAGACACGTATTCATCTTTCCTTAAAGGGTGTTTTGTCATGTCAGAGAAGCTGAAAGCCCTAATCGAGGTATCGATTCTCGAGACAGTATTTTTCATCATAGCGTGGTTCTTCGAGGCGGTACTGGGGAATGGTTACGGCTGGTGTTCCAAGTCTGTAATGATCATTCTGGCTCTTCTAGGCTTGGTGGTGCATGGTTTTAGGGGTAGGTACAATCCTATGCCTAAAAATCTGGTGTTTAGTTTGAAGTGGAGCGCAGCCATTGGCGTGCTTTTCCTTTTCGACATTCTAGTTGCCCTAATTCTGTCACTGTTCCTTGGAAGCTTTAAGGCACCGAACATCTATGGGATCCTGGTTGACTTAGTCTGGTTCATGGTGTTTGTGGGCTTTGCGGAGGAGTTGTTTTTCAGGGGCTATATCCAAGAGAGGTTGAACGATGCCTTCAGTGAAAGGTTCAAGAGTATTTTGGGGGTAAAGTTTGAGTGGCACCAAGGAACCTTGATAGCTGGCGTGATGTTCTTTGGCATTCCACACTTGCTCGTGGCCTGGAATCCCTTCACTGGGCGTTTGGCCCTTAGTGCTACTATTGTTGCTGTTGCAGTTTCAGCAAGCTTCATGGGAGTTATATGGGGCGTATTAAAGGAGAAGACTGGTGGCGTGATCCTGCCAGCGGTGTTTCATGGTCTGTTGGATTTCTCGGTTTTTGGGGTAGGCCAGATGACAGGAATGCTTGCTTCAGGCATTGCCAGCGGTATTGGAGTCTTCGTGTTCTTTGCTTTCCTTTTTGAAAAGATACTACACAGTGACAATTCGGTAGTCAAAGAGCATGCCTTAAGCTAGAACAATGAGTTTATTGGTGAGAAAGAGGTTTAGGTACCGCATGATTAAGAGGCTTTCACAGTTAGATCTTAATCTCTGGAAAAGCATAAGGAAACTCTATGAGAGCGCTCCTCCAGCGCACGTCTACCTCTTTTATGACGTAATATATGAGCCAGAAAACATAGACGTCTTTTTTAAGATAGTAGGAGGTGAGATTGTCGGTTATCTTCTCATATGGAAGGGGATGAGGCGTAAAGCGTGCCACCTTTGGGGCGCCTCTCAGGAGTTAATAGCGAACATACCCTATGATGAAAAGCTTGTCATTGTTGTCCATAACAGAAAGCTACTAGACCACGTGACAAGTTTCCTGCAATCAAAGGGTGTGCTAAAAGTCAGAGAATACCTGGACATGTATGTCCGCGAAGAAAGCTTCAAGCCATTTCACCCCGAAAAAGCGACAAAGCTCAGCCCAGAAAAAGAAAAACACGTCGACCAACTAGTCTGTCTCGAAAGAACGAGGCAAGAAGAGTTTAATAGGGAAAGAGCTTTGAAACTTCTTTCTAAATATAGGTGTTATGGGGTATTCATTAACGATAAACTTGTGTCAATTTGGGATATAAAAATTGACCCTGACGAAGTC
>CAZJJA010000131.1:0-2893 GCA_964546235.1 uncultured Thermofilaceae archaeon
CCTAGCCATAATCATCTCTCTTCTCCCCCTAAATAGTGGCTAGCAGCATCTCTTTCTATATTTTCAAAATAGCTAAAAAGCTTGAGCGCGCGCTGTGAATATAAACAAAATGTTTATCTTGAATCACTCTGGTAGTTTATCTAAAGCCATTATTAAACCTTGAGCTAGAATTAGGGAGCATATTTGTCAAAAAATAAAAGCACGCGCTAGGGTAAACCAAATATTATAACGCATTTCTATCAATTCTGTAGGGTCATCTATGGGAAAAGAGACTGTCGATCCAAAGTATATTAAGGAAGGACTGTTGGTCTGGATTTCCTGCTTTGTAGTAGCAGAGTTCTTAGGAATAATTTCGACCTTTGCTCTTCTTGGGATGGAGAATCCTGAGGTTCTGTCAGTACTAGTATATGATTCCGTAACATCGGTCGTCAGGATTGCAGCGTTATTTTATTTTTCTAGAATATTTGGAGACAACTTTGTGAGGTCTGTGGTTTTCGATTTAAGCAAGATAGATGAAAAATACGTTTTAAAGGTGATTCCATTCTTGGCTATAACCATTGCAGTGGACATATTCTTCACACAGTTAGTTGAGGGAGAATGGAAGTTGCAGCTTTTCGAGGCGGCTTTCTTTTACAAATACAATGTTGCCTATGGAATTGTTCCTAGGATAATATATTATCTTTCGGGAATTTTGTCTCTAAACTATATATATCTGCTTTTCCGTAAGGGGATCAAGATAGACTTGAAATTCGTTGACGGAGGAATAATAGGGTTATTCCTCCTATGGTCCATACCCCAGGCAGTAAACGTTAGCCCAGCTGTATCATTATACTCCTTCCTTATAATCCTCGTAATCTATCTAGGCTACAAGTATACGAGAAACCCACTGACTCCAATAATCCTGTGGATGGCTGCCCAGATTGTCTAGCCATAAAGGTTTGGTGTAAAGATTACCATTAAGAAAAACCTCTTTTTTCTAGTATGCAAGTCGGGATAGTTGGAACTGGGGTTATGGGAAGCGCATTGGCACGAAGATTATCTTATCTTGGTTTCGACGTTTATGTCTGGAATAGGACATTGTCTAAGGCTAAAATGCTCGAAAAGTATAAAGTATCAGTAGCTTTGAGTATAAAAGAACTCGTTGAGAAAGTCGAGATTATTCATATCTTTGTCTCAGATAACGAGGCTGTTAAAAGCGTATTCTTTTCAAAAGACACTATTTACGATAATATTAACAGAAAAATAAAACTGGTCTTAAACCATAGTACAGTTACGCCCCAGGTAAATATAGAGTTATACGAGGCACTAAGGGAGAAGAACATAGACTTTCTAGAAGCACCCGTAATGGGCAGTTGGCCAGAAGCAGAAAAGGGAAAACTCCACATCTTTATTGGCGGAGACAAAGAGTTGTTTGAAAAATACCAGGATTATCTCTCAAAGATAGGAGAAGTCCTCTTCTATACAGGAAAAGTCGGCACAGCCTCCATAATGAAACTTGCGTCAAACATGATGTTATTCAACATCGCTCTCTCCCTATCTGAGGCAATAAAACTTGTCGAGGAATACGGTGTAGAACCCGAAAATCTACTCGAATATTTCAAGAAAACATGGTTGAAGACCGTCTCCGAGAGATACGGTAGGAGAATCCTTGACGAAAACTACCCAACACGCTTCAAGCTTTCACTAGCTGCAAAGGACCTGACATATGCTGTCCAGGCAGCCACAGCGAAGAGGAAAGCCCTCCCTCTAACCACGGCATCGATGAACACATACCTTCTTGCATCAGAACACGGACTGGGAGAAAGAGATTATGCCAAAGTCTACCTGCTATTGTAGTCTTCCTTCAATTTTTTAGCTCTGTCAAGAATAGTCGTCGCCCCATAAACAAGAAACCTATAGTCGCTTCCCAGAGCTATCAATACGAACCCGAGATCCAAGGCAAACTTTACACTTTCCTCGCCCCAACAATACATTCCACCCGGTACGCCAAGGTCTTGTGAAACCTCAGCCACCTTAATTATAGCAGACCTGACTTCATCAGCTTTCCACGTCCTGTAACCATAAGAGAAGGATAAGTCGTTGGGACCTATAAAGAAGGCGCTGACCCCATCGGTAGACAATATGTCTTCGATGTTTTTGACAGCATCCCTTGTCTCTATTTGGACAACAACAATAACTTCGTCCGCCTTTTCGAAATACTCTTTTTTCCTCAAACCATAGCTTGCAGCTCTCCTAGGACCTACGCCTCTTATTCCCTCAGGCGGATATCTCGTAGACTTTACGGCAAGCTTTGCGTCTTCCTTGTTGCTTATAAGTGGAAACAAAACACCAGCAGCACCCACATCCAGTACACGTTTAACATAAACTGGGTCGTTAAATGGAACCCTAACCAGAGGAGTTGTTCCGTTTTTCACTCCAATTAACATATACTCTAGGAGCTGGTAGTCGATAGGAGCATGCTCGAGGTCTATTAGGAGCCAGTCGAATCCTATAAGCGATATCATCTCGGTAATCTCCGGGTTTCCGATGGTGATCCACGAGCCGAATGCAGGTTTCTTTTCCTTTAGTAGCTGGGGGAGTCTTCCGAACATTCTTTATCCCACGTAAAATAACAGGGTCGGTATAAAGGTATTAGGATATAGCCTAACATTGTAGGTAAAGCCTTTTAATTTCTCTAGAAGAATATGCTCGTAGATGGGAAACATGTACCGTGTTGCGGTTGTAAACTCCAAGTCTTTTGGAAGACACGCGCCAGACCTCGTGGAAGAGCTGGAAAGATACGCTAAGGTCGAGTGGATGGACGTCGATAAGAATCTTAGAGGAAAGGAGTTGGCCAAGCAGCTAGAAGGATTTCAGTTAGTCATTGCTAGTGTCACTCCGCTTTATGACAGGG
>CAZJJA010000132.1:0-2890 GCA_964546235.1 uncultured Thermofilaceae archaeon
CGACGTCCTCTATCTCGTGTTTTTCTACGTTCATTTTTCTCAGCCGTGTATAATTTAACTGTTCACAGGGATATTTTTTAGGTGAAAAAGTGAACAAATCAGTGCTCGCTCACAAGAAGAGTATTGTTCACTTTAAGCAAAAACCGTTCACCATGTCTCCACTACTGGAGATCTTCTTTAAGTTTTACAATCTTCCTTCTCCCCTTCTTCTCGACCTCCACCAGTTTCATCTGCTCCAGCATCTCTACGCGCTTGGATATTATCCTCCTTGAAGCCTTGCCTCTGAGCCTGCGGAGCTCTCTCTCGAGGTCTGAGATGCTCTGTGCACCCTTGACGGCGACTACCTCCAAGATTGCCCTGGTTATTTCGTCCTTTATCCTCTTGCTCCTGGCGAGCCTCTCGACCTTTGAGAGCCTGAGGACTGCGGAGGAGAAGTTGACTGTTCCAGCGCTGAGTTTGAGGATCTTTAGCGCTATGGCTAGTGCCTGGGCCTCTGTCTCCATCTGTTTTTCCTCTAGAATACGCTCTAGTCTGTCAACTCTCTCGATGAGTCTTAAAAGGAGGGCTTTTAGTTCTTCGAGTTCTTCAGACAACTCAGTTTATTTTGTCTTAGAGACTACATATTTCTTTAGTTTTGATTTTCGGGATTGACAGGTAGAATTTTATATTTGTGTAATTCTATCTGTAATACAGAGATGTATGTCTGATGTATATACAATTAGATTGCCCCGCAAACTTAAAGAAAAAATGAGAAAATACGATATAAACTGGAGTAAAGAGGTAAGGATGTTTATTGAAAAAAGAATTCGGCAGCTTGAACTTTTGGAGATCCTTAAAGAAGTGGAGTCTAGAGCTAAAAACAGGAAAGTAGAGATTGATAGTTCGAATCTTATTAGAGAGGATAGGGATAATAGATGACTATAGTTCTAGATGCTAGTGGAATGGTGAAGCTTGTTTTGGAGGAGAATTACTCAAGTGAAGTTAGAAGAATAGTTTATTCTTCACTGTTATACGGCGAAGATATATATGTTCCAGATTTTTCGCTGGCTGAGGCGTTGAACGCTATCTGGAAACATGTATACCTTTTTAAAGATGTTAGTGATCTAGAGGGCGAGAAAGCGGTCAGTGACCTCTTAGATATATGGGAAAGACTCAATGTTTACTCTTCTACCGAGATAGCTGTCGATGCATTACGCATAGCCGTAAAGGAGGGATTGACTTTGTACGATTCTCTATATATCACATTAGCCAGAAAACTTGACGCCAGTTTAGTTACCTTTGACCAGAAATTAAGGGAAAAATCCAGAAAGCTAGGTATTAAGGTATTACCTTAATTCATACTACTCTAGGCTATAAACTTCTTTTATTTCCAGCCTCGATCTCCATAGGTTGTAATAGAGATTTTTTGTTGATGTTTCTACTTCGCCTCGCTGGTTGTCGACCGGGTCCGACCTTACGTGAACTTTAGGCGGGTCAAACTGCGCGTTAACCTCGGTATTAGCTGCTAGCCTGTATCCGTCAATCGAGCCCAAATAGAACTTGTTTCTCCACTGCCAGTCCTCCTTGTGTTTGTTACCAAAGCTTGGATCCACATACAGCCAGCCGTAAGGTTCGATGTAGAACTGTGCCCAGTCGTGCATGCCGTGCAGGACAGGGTTCATGTACCACCCCGACTGCCACCTTGCAGGGACTCCAGCTATTCTTGTGAGAGTTATAAAGAGTAGAGCCTGCATACCGCAGTCTCCCCTCTTTTTCCTTGCCACGTACTCGCTTATGTTGTCATACAATGCATAGTCCATGGCATAGGTGTACCTTACATTAGTGGTTATCCAGTCCCATATTCGCTTAACCTTCATGTAGGGGTTCTTTTCGCCTCCAACTATCTTCTCAGCCAACCCTCTAAGGTAGGGGGTGAAGACTATGTGCGGAGGCCTCTCGGCGGTGTACTTCCTATAGATCTCGGATTCCTCGTCAACGTACACCTGCTCTGGATCTACCTCGACGTGAAAGCCCCTTGACACATATTCGTACTCCATCCAGACTCTGTGCTGCCCGGGCTCTAGCTCGAAGTAGACTGTCCTTTGCTCCTCATTAGGATCTGCTATCTTTACCGGCTTGGGCTCAGAGTCGAGGAGCTTGACCTCCGGGTGTAGCTCGGAGACCTGTGGCAATAGAAGCCAGACTCTCATCTTCTTATCTCTTGGCGCCTTTTCGGAGTCTATTTCGAGCTCCATCCTAACCCTGTACAGGATGGGTAGGACATAGTGCTCGCCAGTCTTCTTCGAAGCCTCTATCACCCTTTCTGCTCGCCACTTGAGCGTGAGACCAGCTATCCTGCGCCTCTCGTCTATACCCTTCTTTCTCCTCGCCTTTAGCCGAGGGCAGAGCCAGAAAGAGTTGGGTACAAAGCGTCTGAACACCCTGATTTGTCCGTCGATTCTGGCGTGGTCTATGCAGCCTTCCTCTACGAGCCTGTTGAACTCGTCTAGGCTGAGGTTCTCTATCTCTTTTTTGAGCTTATTGTAGGCTTCTTCGGGGGCATAGGGGTATTCCAGCTTCCACCTTTCAAGCCTGTCTAGCTCGAATAGGAGCCTTTTCCTTAGAGTCTCGTCCTCGGTTCGGGCTAGCAGGTTTTCTATGAGTTTTTGGGCGGAGGAGAATTCTCCATTTTTTATGGCTTCCTCTATGCTCTGGGGGAGCTGGGCTCTCATGAACTCTAGGACGTTTTCTCTCAGGGTTCTTTCACCAATATATAATCTGTGGCTAGACGTTTTTAGTTCTAGCCACACTAAGTTAAATACCCAGCTAATAGTTGACATATAAAGGATGATACATGTCTGGCATCGAGGTAATCGACCTTTACAAGTCGTACGGGGAGGTCAGGGCTTTG
>CAZJJA010000133.1:0-2788 GCA_964546235.1 uncultured Thermofilaceae archaeon
AGGCTCTTAAAGAGGCACACCTCAAAACACTAGGTAAAGCATAAAGGAGATATCACGGCTATATACAGGAAGGAGGTATGAGACGTATAAATAAAAATATAATTATTTTTCTATTTCCAGCACTATTTCTCTTATTTCTCTTCGTAATTGGCCCAATGTTCTACACCTTTTACATGAGTTTCTTTAAGTGGGAGGGCGGTACAGTCGGGGACTTTATAGGGCTGGGAAACTACATAGAGATTTTCAGCAGGAGAGAGATCATCAACTATAGGGGTATCGAGAGAGGAAGATTTCCGTTCGGCGCGCTTATCCACAACGCCATATGGCTCGTGATACACGTTCCGCTTACTACTCTTTTGGGACTTGTGTTGGCTTATCTTTTCAAAGGGATCAAGGGAGGCTCTATTGCAAAATCAATGATTTTCCTCGGAATGGTCACGCCAATGATTGTTGGAGGTATCCTCCTTCGCTTTATCTACGACAAAAACGCTGGCGTAGTTAACGAGGCTTTGAGACTGATAGGTCTAGGCGACATGGTTAGAACTTGGACAGCTTATCCCGACACAGCATTATTTTCTCTAATTCTTGGCTCTGTTTGGATATGGACGGGTTTTTCGATGGTAGTGTACTCTGCCGGGCTCGAGACCATACCCAGGGAGATTATTGAAGCTGCAAAGGTCGATGGGGCTAGTGGTTTCACTATATTCAAGGACATAGTAGTGCCCTTGCTCAAGCCCGCTACAATAGTAGTTGTTACCATGAGTATTCTCTGGGTCTTGAAAGTGTTTGACATCGTATATGTTGCCACATTCGGTGGTCCAGGAGGGGCTTCTACAGTGTTGGCGCTTGAGATGTATCTAGACGCCTTTTTCAAGATACCTGCAAACTATGGGACCGCCTCAGCAATAGCCTCTATTCTCACTATAATAACTCTGGTCTTTGCGGCGTATATTGTGAGATACATGGTGGTGAGGTCGCGATGAAGATCAGGTTGTCGACTTTAATAGTACACGCGCTCGCATGGGGTATCGCATTAATGTGGGTCATACCTTTTATCGGCGTTTTTATGACAAGCATTCGTCCGTACGAGGAAATAGTTAACGGATGGTGGAACTTCGAGAAATTCACATTCACGCTTGACAACTTCTTCGCTGTATGGAACCATCAGAACGCGCCAATCGGTAGAGCAATGTTGAACTCATTCCTTATCGCAATTCCATCGACTATAATCCCAATCCTTGTAGCAGCCCTTGCAGCCTACGGCTTCGCACGCTACAGCTTCCCCATCAAGGACCTTTTATTCTTGTTTATAGTTGTGCTGATGAGTCTCCCACAGCAAATGGTCATAATACCCGTGTTTATGCTAGAGAACCAGATGGGACTATGGGACACGCACCTAGGACTGATACTGTTACACTCCGCCTTTGGTCTACCGTGGATAATACTCTTTCTTAGAAACTTCTACGTAACACTTCCCCCAGCGATAGAGGAGGCAGCAAAGATAGACGGAGCATCCGACGTGGAAATTTTCTTTAAGATCGTTCTGCCAATATCGATGCCAGCTCTGATATCAATCGCCGTGCTACAGTTTAACTGGGTCTGGAACGACTTCTTCTTCGCACTAATACTGCTCGTTACTCCAGAAAACTACGTGGTTACACAGACTATTCCGATACTGAAGGGCAGATACTACATAAGATGGGACCTCATGGCGGCTGCAAGCATACTTACGATGTCCGTGCCTCTACTGGTATACGCGTTCCTGCAGAAATATTATATCAGGGGCGTCGTCGGCGGGACTGTTAAAGGTTAGTTTTTTCTATCCTTTTTAATAATATTATGTGTTATAGATATAAATCTATGACCAACAAGTATTAATCTGTTTCAGCAAAACTCTACTAACTAGAGTTATGGGCGCAAAAATAGCTTTCATAATCGCAGGACTGATACTGCTCACAGTCATCCTACTTGCCTCAGCATATATTGTACAAGAGAATCTTATGGAGAAAACTCCGATATATGAAACCTATAATTTTCAACAGTCTTCAAAGAAGCCTCAGCTTCACGCCCAAAAAAATAATTCCGTGTCGGATAAAAACGAAACAAGTACTGAGATCACTGAAGGTCTTGGAGAAAACAACAAGTCGGTTTTACCTGCAAAGTTGAATATGAGTGAAAAGGTAAATAAAAGCGTGAAATGGTATCCAGCCACTATAAGCCTGAATTACAAGTGGGTCGAGGAGGGGCTTGAGGTATTCCTAAAGATAAAACTTCCAGACCCATGCCACAAGGTTAGAATTGTCGAGACCAGGGTTGATGGGCGAAAAATCATCATTTACGTGGAGGCTGAAAGCCCGCCTCCGAACACATATTGCATCCAGGTTCTTCCCAGACCATATACGGCGAAGCTCTTGTTTTATGTCTCGAAGGGATACTACAAGATAGAGGTTGTAGTTAACGATAAAATAATGCGAGAGGTTGTAGTAAAGGGATAAAATCGGACAAAACCTATTATCTCTGCTTATCACCTTGTCTAGTAGAGGCTTATGCAGGGTTCTCGGAAGTTAGGCAAGATAGGGCTTAGAGACATAAAAGAGATTCTTGGAGAAGGGTTTAAACCTTCTCTAGATGCCAACCTTCTCTTCGACGAATATGTTGTATCTGTGAATCCAGCCATAGGGCTGCCAGACAAATACCTGGGTTTCTTCGCATATCATTACGCTGCCTCAAACGTGGCGGTAGCCTTCGGCATACCGAGCTTTGCCCTAGTAGACTTCAACGCCCCGCC
>CAZJJA010000134.1:0-2772 GCA_964546235.1 uncultured Thermofilaceae archaeon
AAAAGAATATTTTTTCCGGGAAGATTTCAGCCAGTCCATAAAGGACATGTAGAGGCTATCAACTGGCTTCTAGGACATGCCTCCGAAGTAGTTATTGGAGTTACAGCGGCACAATACAACTTCACAATAGATAATCCCTTTACCGCGGGAGAAAGAATCGAGATGTTAAAGCTATCTCTAGAAGAAGTGTGGGACCGTCTATACGTAATTTCCCTCGACAATATTCCAGACAATAGATTATGGTTATATCACATCGAGACAAGAGTTCCAAAATTTGAGGCTGTTGCCACAAACAATTCTTTCGTCGAACTATTGGCCAAAAACGGAGGATACCCCGTGTTACGTCCCCCTTTACTTGAAAGAGAAGTGTATCAGGGAAAACACATTAGGAAACTGATGCTAGAGGGAGAAGATTGGCGAGAGCTAGTTCCCGAAAAAGTAGTGAGATATATTGACGAGATTAAAGGTGTTGAAAGGCTTAGGAGTATATATTTAGCTGAAAAAGTTATTACACCGAAATACTAGTGTCTTAGAGGCGTATATAGACTCTTACAATGCCCTTTCTCGCAAGCTCATATATTATCGCAAGGACGCTTTCTTTATCCATATCTGCCCGTTTTGAAAGTCTATCCACAAACTGGTCAAGCTTTATGTTCTTTCCAGAATAGACCGAAGAGAGCTTAGCTATCTCCTCCGCTAGCCTAAGTTCTTCTTCAGAAAGCGATTGAGACAAGAAACCTTCAGCATAGCTACGGATTTCAGCTATTTGTTCTTTAAGTCTACTTGGATCGACCCTTTCAACCTTTTCCAGAATCTCTCGAAGCTGCGACTCGATTTTTTCTAATTCATTCATTTTTTTCTCGAGTATACTTTTTTCTTGCAATATCGCTATGGCCAAGGCTTTGTTTAAAACAAGCTTAGTGGCGTTAATCTCTTCTAGAATGCTTGAAACAGTCTGCTTATAAACGTTTTTACCAATCTTTTCGAGCCTTAACCCCTCTCTTAATAACGATTGTGCCTCATCTAATGCTCTATAGGGGTCTTCGGTGTCCAGACTTGATAGAAGCTTTTCGGACTTATTTGTTAGTTTTAAGATTTCTGAGGAAAGAGACGGACTAATAGCTGTGAGAGATTCAGCAAGCTTTTTCAGTTCCACTGTTTTTTGTTTGAGTTGCGGTAAAAGCTTATCGATTTCGCTAAACACTCTTGCGAGGTCTTGTAATCTTTTAGATAATTCTTCTAGGCTTTGTGAGTAGTTTCTCAATTTCTGACCAGTGAGTAGGTCATGTTCATCTAGTGGCGGGTCCGGTATTTTAAGTGTCGATAATGCTTTTTCTACCATGCTAGAAATTTTCTCTTTTTTAGCATGTTCCCTAAGTATGCTTTCTCTTATCTTCTCTATATTTTCTAGACTCTTTTTAGACTTGTTGCTGTTTTCGGCTAGAAAGACAAGTATAGATTTCTTATCTATTTTCCTTGCTAGAGTGACCTCCATAAACAATCGATATAGAAGTGACTAGGACAATTATGTAAATAGCATTTAAAATAAAACTTCCTTTTGTATTAAATAAGACCTTTTTCCTTTGCTTTGGTTGCTATTTCATTGATTAATTCGTCTCGGCTTTTGTTATCAGTGGAAATGCCCAATTTCTCTGCAAGTTTCTTTAGATCTTCGTCCGATACAGAGGAGGAACTTCCACTCGAGACCGTTCTAACGGTCTGTGTGTCTTCTTCGGTCAATTTTCTAGACTCTTCTCTGAATACTCTTACGGCTTCTCCTGCCGCTTTGGCAAGCTCTGGAAGTTTTTTTGGGCCGAAGAGAATTAATGCTATGACTATTATCAACAGTATTTCCAAGGGACCGATTTGTCCTATAAAAGCTGGGTTTATCGTTGGTGGACTTCCAACAGGCATCATGTCTTTTCTCGCCTATCATTAATCTGCTAAACGGTATGAAAAACATTTCTATGATAACCTGGCATCTTTACGTTGATGTGTTTTTTCTAATATCCGTAGGATTCTATCTTGTTCTAGATATATAAAAATAAGTAATATAGTATTTATGACAAACATTATCGAGAGTAAAATCAACGCAAGTATCAATCCTCTCGACAAAGAATAAACAATGGCACCCAAAATACCCGTTATAGCCGAAACTAAAAGGATCTTTGCTCCCTTAAGCCTAGATATAAACCTTGTAAGTTGTCCTCCACCTCTAGTATATGCCATAGAATATGTACCATATAGTGCGATAAGCAATGCTAATCCATAGGCAAAAATATGAAAATGCGTAATTATCCAGTTCCAGAAAAATGTCTTTTTACTTTCTTTGCTAACTAGAGTCGCATTTTCTTCTTCAAAAGTTTTTACAGTGACACCTTTTTCTTTTTCAGGCATTTGGGACGCTTGAGGAATCATGGGTCTTTCTCCTGAGTATCTGACAGAGAGACTGTTGTGTATGATTTGGAGCAGTGGAGCTAATGAAGCTAGCATGAAGGATAGTATTACGAGAGTGACGACTTTTTTCATGTTTTCCTATGTAAGGGTTAATCGGGGTTAAGATAAGTTAAACGTATCGACAATACATTTATGCATAAAAGAGGAGAAAGAGAGGTATCGATATAAATGATGCAATCAAGGTCGATGTTACAACAATCTGTGAAACTTTTTGTGAATCAAGCGAGAATTCGCGAGCAAGTATAACATTTGTAACGGCGCTAGGCATGATCGACTCTAATAGGGCTACATTAAAGTCTAGCTGCATCTTGATAA
>CAZJJA010000135.1:0-2751 GCA_964546235.1 uncultured Thermofilaceae archaeon
GAGTGGGAAAAACAAAACTATCCCTGATACTCTCCTACTATCTCAGAACAAGACCGCTAAATGTCTTACTTGTAGACATGGATCCCACAGCGGGTGCCTCGCTCCTCTTACTCAGCGACGAAGAGTACACCAAATACGTGGACGAGGGAAGGACTTTGTCAAGGCTTATGAAAAGATACCTCTCGCGAAGTGAAGTTGACTTCGATAGAGGCGTAGTGACTACTCGCATCGGAGACAAATATATAGATGTCCTGATACCAGGTGACGACTTCATAGACTATGTGGAAAAGATCTGGCAAACCGCGTCTGCTGGACCAAGATTCAGGAAAATGTTCAACTATATTATTCCAAAGAATAGGTATGATTACATTATAATCGACAATGCTCCTTTCTTTGATCCACGCTATACGAGCTTAGTCCTCTATATATCCGATATTTTCTTCGTACCCTTAAGGCCCAGCCTAGTAGACCTTAAAAGAACCTTAACAATGATAGAGAAAATACGCGACGAGCTAGAAGTTGTACTAGAAATATATTTCCCGAAACTTGATGTCAGAAAGTTTATGGAAGAGAACATTTATGCAGTGTTCAATCTAGTACCTCCTGGTCCAAAAACAGCTGAGCACAAGTTCGTTAAAAATTGCCTTAACATCGACCATTCCTTGGTCGACGTTGGAGCCGACACACGGAGAAGAGTAGAAAATCTTCTAATATTATCCAATAAGCTAAAAACATACATCTCATTTCTAAATAGCTACTTGAAATCCTTAGCTCCTATAGAAAGATTCCCTACAGAGGTCGGCAAAGTTCCAGAAATAACAGAAAACTATACTCGCGAAGTCTCAAAGATACTAGGTCTACCTATCGGATAAATCATAAAAATCCCAGCACGTAATATGCTTAAAGCTTGAACCTATCCCTTGACTCTCAACCTTTATCGAAATCCAATTAGTCTCTGCTTGAATTATGAGAGGAGTAATCAATACTATCAATCTTCTATCGATGTTCTCAAACACTTTTTGTAACAAAGTCTGCATTAGATTAAATGTATCTGGGGATTTCCGCGAAAACACACACTAGGTTTTTTCTTTGTATTGATTAGTAGATTCGAATACTAGTCTGTGTTTCTATGGTTGTAATACAGTGTATTTTTAATAATGTATTACAATTAATATATTACTGAGAATATGAGCGCAGTAGTAACGTTTAGAATTCCGAAAAGGTTGAAGAAAAAAATGGACATGCTAAGAGATGTGGTCAACTGGAGCGAAGAACTCAGAAAATTCGTTGAACAGCGTGTGAAGGAGTTAGAACAAGAACGGGCAATCATTCAGCTCGAAGAGATAATCCAAAAAATACCTAAAACTCCGAAAGGGTCAACAGTAAAGTATGTGAGGGAAGACCGTGATAGTCATTGACGCGTCTGCACTAACAAAATATGTATTGCACGAGGAGAACTGGAAAGACGTAGCCAGCTTCATCAGAGAACGAAAACCCCTTTACTCAATAGACCATGTTCTCAAAGAAGTTGGTAATGCTATCTGGAAACACTCGTACTTGAGAAAAATGATCCCTAAAAACACCGCGCTAACCCTCTATACAAGAGTTCTGAGATTAGCGGAAACGCGGGTTCTCCAGCTTGAGCCAGAAGAAAAATATCTAACCGCAGCCTTGGAAATAGCCCTCATCCAAGGAACAACATTTTACGACTCATTATACATAGCGCAAGCATTAAAACATGGAGAACTCCTAACAAGCGACGAAAAACAGGCTAAGATAGCGTCTATATTGGACATAAAAACCTATTTCATAAAGTGATACACATAAAATGAAGCATCTTTCCTATGCATCTACTTATTGTAGGGACGCCTTCACGCCAATATCACTTTCAAATCCATCTTCCCATACTATGCGGTACACTTTATATTATAGGAAACTACAAAATCGTATATATGCAAGGAATATAATACAAGCACGTCAAGACGCTAGGACCATATGCTCCTCTATCCCAAACTCACATAACCTAATCCTACTCCTCATCCATGCGCGCAGAAGTTTTCGCTAATACATCCAGTATATTCTACTGGTTTTAGGAGGATTAAGGTGTTTTTCTCGAGTTGGGCTGAAGGTTATTTTATGGTCAATATGGTTTTGACAAATCTACTGTGCTCTTTTCCCAGCTTTTTGTAAAGCTTTTCGTCTGCGGTATAGAGCATGGTGTTTCTGATTATGGCTAGTGCCACGTAGGAGGCGTCGTAGATCGTTATCCGGTTTTTGAAGGAGACTTCCAGAGTCTTACTTGCATATTCGCCGCTTAGAGAGAAGAGTGTGAACGAGTAGGCTTCTAGGGCCTCAGATATGTATTTCAGCTCTTCTTCCGAAAACAGCCTCTTGAAGTATAGGGCGTTTAGCACTTCGAAAGTGATGAGTTCGGGGGCTATTATCTAGAATCTGCCCTCTATGCATCTGTCCCTGATTTCCAAAGCCTCCTGGGATCCTTCTTCCTCCACAACCATTTAACTACAATGCTTGCGTCAACGACTACCTCCTTGCCTCTCATTTCTGAACCTCCTTATTATTTCCTCGGCTCTCTCTTCTCCTCTGCTCTTCTTCCTAACCCTCTCAGTGATGAGGACAGCTTTTGCTAAATTCTTCTTTTTTCTTCTATCTTTTTCCTTATGACGTTCCTTATGAACTCACTCCAGTTTATATTGATGGATTTCATCACTTTTTCGTCTCCTCGTCAATCCT
>CAZJJA010000136.1:0-2573 GCA_964546235.1 uncultured Thermofilaceae archaeon
TTTCCATGATGAGCGTCGATTTCTCTGAGGGAGGAGTATGGTCTACCGACGTGCCATTCAGGGAAACCGTCGGCAAGGTGAAGAAACATAGTGAGAAAGATGTGTTGTCTGTCGACATGAAGTCAACCCCCTATGACTGTAGCCCAGTATCGGGGTGTAGAGCTTGCGGTGATACTAGTAGTATCCGACAAGCTATACACCGAAGAGTGGGTACACGGCTTTGGGACACCAGCCTTAGGGGAGAAGGAGAGAGTTGCTGTGCGTGTGGCTCTAAGTGCACTGAAAAGGCTGGGCTAATATCTTATTATAATGCCGTGGGAAACCTTATTTTTGCAGTCTCGTTTAAAGGAGGGTGACTTTATTGAAAACATGCTACGATTGCCCCTTCTATGATCCTTACTCTAGACTATGCAGGAGATATGGCATCCTCGTGGATAATCCTCTTACTCCTCCATGCATAAACATTGTTTCGAGGAGCAAATTTAGGGGAGTGAGACTCAACAAGACCTTCTATCTCCTAATGCTTCTCATAATGTTTTCTCCACTGCTTGTCCTTTTTCTGTTAGGACAAAGCATGGTCTGCAACAATTCTGGCTGTGTCATAGTCTTGCAGAAAAACGCCCAGTTTCTCCCACTAATTTTGGTAGGCGTCGGTGCAGCAATAAGCTTCACACTAGCTTTCTTTATGGGAGGAATATTAAAGAGCACTAGCAGACAGTTGGCGTTGCTCGAGAGGAGAGTAAGGGAACTCGAGGAAAAGGTTAGGATACTAGAGAAAGAAGAAGCCAGAGGATACTAGGTTAATCACAACAATATTGGCAATAGCGAGAGGATCACACATGATATTATTGCAGCTATGAAGTATAAGATGTAGCGGAGAATCTTGCCGGTCCTTACAAGCATTAGGAAGAGAAACTTCTGATAGATAAGTTTCTCAAGCAACGTGAACTTTCTAGACGACGATGCAAGGAGGTTCAGCGACAAGTATAGTGTAGCTAACGATGCCGCTAAAATAGCCACTACAATATAGACATTTATCTCTTTTACAACAGTCTTGTTTCCTATTTCTATCGTGAAGGACTGACCTGTAAGCCATACTAGGAGGTATACAAGCTGTGTAATAGCATTGAAGGTTCCAGCGAAAAACATTATAGTCCCCAGAGCAAATGACTCCAAGTCGACATTGTCGAGAAAGGCTGTGAAGGGATCACGCATTTCAAATTCTTCCTTAACAAGCAATTCTGCAACTTCTCGTCCCCTGCTGGTCAGCCTATACTTGCCGTTTAGCTTTTTTTCAATAAGGCCTGAGTCTTCGAGTCTCTTGATATGGTAGGCAAACTTGCTGCTCTCACCCAGCCTGAATCCGATACTTTTCATAAGCTCACTATAACTCTTCTCTCCATCATAGAGAAGGATTTCGAGAATCTTTCTCCTTTTTTCGTTTGCTATAGCTTTTAGGATAAGATCATCGGTCAAACTATCACCATGTTATAGTAAGAAGTTTCGGCGAATAAAGAGGTGTCTGTAAAATATATTTTACAAAAGAAATTGGAGGGATAATTTTATATATAAGTTTTTTAAGTGCATACAAGTAAGCTATAATAATTAATAGAATTAATAGAGATATTTTTAGAAGATAGTATATTTCAGGCGTTTTCTCTTCATACTATAAAAGTAAAAATAAAAAGGTTCAATTTCTATAATATAATATGGAGCCCGCCCGACGCTCCCGCAACGGGTTTGGGATGAACGGCGGTGGGAAGCACCGCGCGTTGGACAACCAATATATTCTCCCTCTCATCTACTAACTAGTATGTCTAAGGGTAAAGGCTTCGACTACGAGGAGGCAGCATACAACTTCGACAAGATGGCGCTTCTCGCAGAGGACCCGGAGAAATCCCTGAAGGAGATAGACGAGATGCTTAAGGCATTCAAAGATCCGATACTCCACCTCGTCAAGCTCTACTTGCTCCTTCTAGAGGGAAAAGTTGTTCTAGCCCTACAGAATTTCCAGGAAAACCTAGATGTTATAGCGTCGAGGCTAGATGTGCTGAGAGAGTATCTCATACTAGCCTATCAGATGGGCTGCCGAGAAACCTGTGATTCCCTTCTTGAGAGGATAGAGGGCTATATGATCGCAAACAGAAACGCAGCCGCTGGCATCTGGCTCGGAGAAACGCTAGTCTTCATCGCCTTCAACATGGTCGGCGAAGAGAGGAAAAAATACGCCAAATGGGCTATAGACGTACTCGAAGAAGCGCTAAGACTCGCTAAGACCCCGGCAAGAAAGGAGAAGGTCAGAGCGCTGTTAAGGCTTGCAAGAAGAATAAGAAAAGAGAACTTACTCCCAACATCAGGCATGACCTATAGGATGATCCTCAACTACGAGGGCTTCTTCGACGAGCTAAAGAGAAAGTACGGCGAAGCAGAGAAGCCAGACAACGAGCTTGCAGAAGAACTCTTTCTCGCAAGCAAGTTTTACACGAAAGAAAAGTGTAAAACATGTCCCAGACCCAACGAGATAAAAGACCTGTGTTGGCGCGGACTCATGCCTTGTGTATATGAGCCCGTCT
>CAZJJA010000137.1:0-2515 GCA_964546235.1 uncultured Thermofilaceae archaeon
AAGAGAAAGAACTCTCCTCACAAGCTCTCCAGTGTTTCTAGGTACACCCGTGTCGGCTAGAACTATCTTGACCGGCTTGAAGTCTGCCTCAAGCTGTAGGAAACCTTCACTCTTTCTAAACGCTATTGCTCCACCAAAGGTCGATATAGTGTTGTCGATACCGCTAGGCTTTCCATGGACGATCGTTTCAGCCCTATAAGCAATATTGCTGATATCCTCCTTCCCGAGATTCAACTCTAGCAGCTCGGAGGTAGCGGCTACCGTCGCTACGGCTACTGCTGCAGAAGAACCCATACCCGCGGATGGAGGGATCTCCGACTCTATGTATATGTCCAGCCCCACTTCTACTCCTGCCCTGTTTTCTACAGCCCTAGCGGCCACGACTATTGGGTAGAGTGGGCTTTGTTTCCTAGACTCGTGTAGTCCGAATTCCTCGCTTAAGTCTAGTTCTCGAGAATATATGCAATATTTGCCAGAATCGTTTGGTTTCACTCTAACTCTCGCTCTCTTGGAGATCGCTATCGCTATGGCCGGCTGGTCTTCTACAACAAAGTGTTCGCCGAAAAGTATCACTTTTCCGGGTGCACTTGCAACGACTTCTGAAAGCATTTTATCACAATTATTCTATGACGTAAATGTAGAGATATTGTTATCCTTGGGTCGAATCCCCCTTCAGGCGACACTGAAAAGGCTTATTTCTTTAAAGGATGTTATTAATCGAGAAGTACGGTGATTTGATGCCGAGGAAGGTGCTAAGTGTCAGCGAAGCTCTAAGCCATCCTTTGAGGAGAAAAATAGTGAATTATCTGTTAGAGAATCCGGGTCTATCTGTCAGACAGTTGTCCAGGATCCTAAACGTCAGTATAGGGAGCCTGACAGGACATATAATTATCCTGGAGAGGGTTGGTCTCATAAAAGAAGTTAGGAATGGTAGGCGTCTCGAGCTATATGTTAACAAGAATTATTTCATTGAGAACATTAACAAGTTCTGGAATAATTCTTTGGAGGTAGATTTTGATGGATTGGAGTGAACGCTTCATATATGCCACAAACGAAGAGATCAAGGCTGGAAAGACCACAGACGTCTATTTTACAAGGACAAAGAAGATCCTTGAGGCTTATGGTCTCGACGACACCATAGTTCACATGGAGGTCACAGTCAGCAAGCTACCCCGAGATTATGTCTGGGGGGTTTTCGCAGGTCTGAGGGAGGTTTTGAAGCTTCTTAAGGGCAGAAAGGTTACAGTCAGGTCATTCCCTGAAGGAGAGATATTCAAGCCCAGGGACTTCCGAGGATATAAAATCCCGCTTATGACATTAGAGGGGCCCTACGGAGAGTTTCTCGAGCTTGAAACGCCGTTACTGGGATTCCTAGCATCGGCTTCTGGTATTGCATCAAAGGCTGCTCGAGTTAAGAGGGCTGCGGGAGACAAGATTGTATTGTCTTTTGGTGCTAGGAGACAACATCCAGCCTTAGCGCCGTTTGTGGAATTTTACGCCTATATTGGTGGTGCTGATGGTGTCTCAGCTATAGAGGGTGCCGAGGCTCTCGGAATTAAACCCACTGGAACCATGCCGCATAGCTTGATGATCATCTTTAGAGCAAAGAAGAATGATCATACTCTTGCCTGGAAGGCGTTTGACGATGTTGTCGAAAAGGATGTTAAGAGAATAGCTCTGGTGGATACTTTCTTCGACGAGGCTGAAGAAGCTCTAATGGCGGCAAAGCTGCTTGGAGACAAGCTTTGGGGTGTGCGTCTGGACACTCCTGGAAGTAGAAGAGGAAATTTCGCGGAGATAATTAGAGAGGTTAGATGGAAGCTGGACGTTAACGGGTTTAAGCACGTCAAGATTGTTGTCTCTGGAGGCATAAACGAGTATACTATACCCGAACTCATAAAGGCTGGTGCCGAAGCTTTTGGTGTGGGTGCATCAATAGCTGCTGCCCCGCCCATTGACTTTGCCTTAGACATCACGGCTGTTAAAATAGATGAAAAATGGGTTCCACTATCTAAGAGAGGCAAACTTGCTGGGCGAAAACAGGTTTATCGTTGCAAGAATTGTCTTGCAGACCTGGTCCTACCTATTGGAGAACCTGTTTCCCGGTGTCCAGTTTGTGGAGGCGAAATAAACCCTATGCTTGAAACATACATGGAGAGGGGAGAGATTGTCAAGGAGCCTGAGCCTACAGAAGAGGTCAAGAAGAGGGTTCTTTCAAGGATATTCTCGATGAGCGCTGAGGAATTCCTTGGATTTAAAGCGTAATAATAACTGGTTTCAGCATAACCTCTTTGAAAGCGCTAACAACGGCTTTCCTGCAAGCAGGCATGCTATAAGGACATTTAAGGAAGTGTGAGGTACAGCTTTTACAGTCACTGGATCCTAAACCTCTCTTTAGGTGCGTGAACCCAGATTTTTCTAGGTGTGATGTCAAAATGCATTCTCTCCTGTAGTTTTCATGTGCAAACACTATTGTATCTATTCTTGTGGGCTGTGCTGCTAGTATATAATCTAT
>CAZJJA010000138.1:0-2498 GCA_964546235.1 uncultured Thermofilaceae archaeon
TATAAAGCTTGGTAGAGAGGTTTGCAGGGCCAAAAATCCTAAATGTGGTGTTTGACCTCTGTCAGATATTTGCAGTTATTATAAGAAAAGTGTGTCTAAAAGTTAAAAATACATATGCCCGAAGGGGGTATATGCTGATGTTGTCTGGAAATGAGATTAGGAGATTGATTGAAAAAGGAGAACTTGTAATCGAGCCTTTTGACGAGGAAATAATAAGGGAGAATGGAGTCGACCTTCGTATCGGTTCTGAGATAGCGGTTTTGCTCAACAACCCCGAGCCCATAGATCCTGACAAGCTCAAAGAGGTAAACTTAGCTGACTATTACAAAGTCTTCAAAACAGAATCCTTTGTTTTACAGCCATACATGAAGGTTCTAGTTACGACTTTGGAATATATCAAGATGCCAGTAAATGTTGCCGCATTAGTGGCTGTGAGGAGCACATTTGCCAGGCTAGGTGTCTCTATACCCCCCACTCTTATCGATGCAGGATTTGAAGGCGAAGTAACAATAGAGATACATGGTGGCGCTTTTCCCGTGATCTTAAGGAGGGGTACAAGGTTTGCACATATTGCATTCTTCAAGGTAGAAGGAAAGCCTGTCCCCTATAGGGGTAAATATCAGAGACAGCGTGGCGTCACACTGCCCAAATAGGCTTCAAAAATGACTTCTGCAAACGTTAAACTTTTTATCGGACTAGATTTATCAGGCTCTTCTAAAAAGAAAACCGCATATGCTGTTTTAGACTGTGAAAAGAAGCTGAAGTTTTACGGTTTTCTTAAGACTGATGAGGCAATTGTGAAATATATAGCAGAAGTCAGGCCAGAAGTTATAGCTATTGATGCCCCGCTAACTCTACCTAAGAGAGGTAAAATGCGCGAGTGTGATAGAGCTGTTAGAAGCCTGGGGATAAGGATTTTTCCACCGCTAATGAAGGGAATGGAAAAGCTAACCATGCGCGGTATAGCTCTTTCCAAGAGATTGAAGAATATGGGTTTTAGGGTTATTGAAGTTTTTCCTGGAGGTGCACAGGATATCCTTGGTATTGCCCGGAAAAGCAAAGGAGTAAAGAAGCTATATCAAGGTTTATCGCGTCTTGGCTTGAACATTGATGAAATACCGCTGGATCCTGATCTATTGGATGCCGTTACTGCGGCCTATACAGCTTTGATGTATTTTAACAAGAAGTATATTGCAGTTGTTTCAGATGACTGCGAGATAATTTTTCCTCTTCCATCCTCTAAGGATGCCTAAACTCCCATTCATCAATATTATCCACTATATCCCACAGAATCTTCCTAGCTAAATCTTCTGGTAGTGATAGAAAGAATTTAACTAGATGTTTACATATTCTCTTGCTTTCCGAGATTTTTTTCCAGTCTTCACAGTCATGATATAACGTTCTGTTCTCTAAATCGATGACAACTTTATACTTCTTCACTTGTCCCTCTATTTTTCTGTTTTTGACGTCTATGTTAACCTCACTATCAGGAATATCGAGTCCCCTCTTAAGTCTCCTCTGGCCAGCCAGTACTCCAAGGACGGACACTATATCTCCTCCAGCCTTAAGTTTCAGTGATGCTTTGAGTGTCACTTGTTCTGCTTCGCCTCGTTTGAAGTATTCATCCATTCTTTTAAGGAGTTCTTTTTGTCTCTTGTTAGACATGCCTAGGAGAGACAGCATCTGTAATGCATTGTGGGGGGCAAAACCCCTGAAATGATTGTTGAAATAACCATATATTGTTTGAACCTTTAGTGAAAGATCGTTTATTTTTGGGACCCATTCCTTGAGTTCTTCGATACTATAGTGGTAGTAGTACCAGGGTCTTTCGCCTTTGCCGTGCCAACGTATATAAGCGAAATCTGCGGTCACGTAGATTACAGGAGGCAAGAGAGGCTCATCTACGATGGTGTAGGCTGTCCTATACTTGAGGAGAGTTTCGATTACATCATCGCTTAACCAGCTCTGGTCCCTGAATTCAACGGCAAATCTGTACTCGCTTGGTAGAAGTTTTAAGAAGTCTTCAAACCATGGGATTTCTTCTCTGGATTTAGGAGGCATTTGAATAAGTATTGCTCCCAGCTTTCCTAGTTCTTTCATCGGTCTAACTGCTTTAAGAAAGAGTTCCAGTTCTTCGCGAACCGTCTTGGGGTTTAAAAGCTTCTTATGAGTTATTCCCTTGTACATTTTAAGTGAGAACTTGAAGCCTGGGGGAGCATACGAGGCAAGATTTTTCAAGAATCTTTCGCTCGGGAGTGTATAGAAGGTAGAATTGATCTCTGTAGTATTAAATATTCTCGCGTATTGTGTAAACATGCCTTTCTCTGACGAATAAAAGGGACCCACCCAGTCGTCGTAGTCCCATCCAGATGTGCCGATGTATATCTTTGCAAAAAACAACTTGGTAACACCATTATCCTTCTCTCATCGGGATTGGAACAACGGTTGCCTGACCCTCACCACCTCCGACTATTACAACGTAGACATTTCCGCCGCTG
>CAZJJA010000139.1:0-2472 GCA_964546235.1 uncultured Thermofilaceae archaeon
GTGCTGATAGCTATCAGGACTCTAAGACTTTGAAATGCTCCATAATACATGCCTTCCTTTTAATTTTTTGATGAAACATCTAGTTAGAAAATGTTATTTCAATAAAATGAGACATATTAATTAACATGAAACAATATTATTTTATTGCCGGGGTGAATCAACCTGGAGTTGAAAAAGTATTATAACATAGCCGCTATGCTGGCGGCAGTAACGCTTTTTACAGGAACATACTCTCTCATCGACCGCTTAGCCAATGCTTTGTCTCATGAAGTTGTAGGGAAGGTTTTGCACGAAGCCTCGAGGACGCTAGACACCATTATTAGGAGACAAGAACAGGGCATTGGTTTATACGAGTTGGAAGAAAATGGACAACCATTTCTCAAAATAAATGTCGAAACAAATACTGGCGTCGAAAGCTACAGGGTCTTCGGTAGGCTACCGTCAGACAAACTGGTCCTAGACTTTCTTGAAGATACGGCAAAAGACATAAGCCTAGCTAGATCCATCGCAGCTTTAGCTATGAGTATTGTAGCCAAGGCACACGCCTCCCGGCTTAAAAGTAAAACTGGTGGGGGTGAATAAGTGTGAAGTTTCTAAGTTTATCTGTTAGGGCGCTGCTCAATCTTGAAAGTCTTAATAGTGTGGAGAGCGTTGGCTCACTGGTTCGGCACAGGACTGCGCCAATAGCTGTTCCAGAAAAAGACGGATTTTCGCTTAAGTTTGTCCCAGTTATATCGGGGGAGAGCGTCGCCCATGCCTATCAACAGTTCCTTGTAGAGGTATCCAAAAGGATGAATCTTCCAGTCGGGGTATTCTCGAGTAGAGGAGAATTCGTCAAGTTTGCTGATGACAGGTTTATGGAAATAGAAGGTGTGACTCCGCCAAAAAACGAAGACGACATTCTTAGAGCAGAGGTAGATGTCCTGTTAAGGGACATTGTCGCAGACATAGGCGGATTCCTTTATGCTGGAAACTATTCCATCAAGAGAACCTCAAGGTTCCAAATAGGATATGTAATCCCAGCCCTCCACGATGTAGACGCAGCAGCTCTTGAAGCACAGTTTCATGTTAGAATGCTTCCCAGCATGGCAACTGTAAAAGCGAAGAGAGGTCAGGCGTCCCCACAAGCACCCTTCCATGTTGAAGTCGGTTCCGCTGTATATAACTTCACATTTAACTTGGATATAGACGGTATAGCCGAGCCTTCAACAAAATTTGGAAAGATCGACAAGGACAAGCTAAAAGAGCTTTCCCAACAGAAAAACGATAGGATAAAAGCTGCCCTCATGGCCCTATTGCAACTTTTATCAACGATGGGCTTTGGCGCCAAGAGGTCTAGGTTTCTCCCGAACATGGAGTTGCTGTCCGCTGTAGCGGCGTTTACTGAAGGTGGAATGTTCATTGTTTCTCCGGGCAACTCAAAACAGTATCTTGTGGACACCTACAATAGAGCTACATCATATGAAAGCACGCTGAAGAGGCTTGGAGCTGACGTCAAGGTAGATTTGGCCTATGTCGATAGGGAGCAAATAGAAGAAGTAGATAATGCCGAGAAAAAGAAGAGCATAGAAGAGCTAGTGGCATGGGTGGTATCTAAGGTGCTATGAATTTGAAAGCGTTAAGAATAACGGGAACGCTACACTGGGGGTATTCAGTTAAAGGTATAGAGGTGAGTAAGCTACAATACTCCCTCCGCCTCCCACCTCCCACAACGCTTATAGGGGCTCTTTCATACCCGCTTGTCCGAAGGGGTTATGTCTCAGACGGAGGAGAAATGTCAAAAAACTTCTTCAGTCCTGCAAAGGAGTTGTTGGACATAGTTAAGCACGCAACATTTACGCTAGACGAGGGCTACGGCTACTACTTCGAGGATATAAATGTCTATGTTACATTACATTTTCAAGGTACACAAAAGGATAAGGCAACAGGAATTGAGAGAAGATACCTGCCCAAATATAGGAGAGGAGCGATACTTAACGGGAAAATATACGCCCCCTCAGTAAACTACACTATAATTTATATTCTAGACGAAAACGTTGCCCGACAACGTTTTGGTAAAAACTGGATAACGGCCATCGAGTATGCTGGCTGGAATATAACGAGAATAGGCTCTAAGGAATCCATAGTCTCGCCCAAAAAGGTAGACATAATCGAGATGGAAGAACTAACAACATCTTATGTTAAAACATCCTTTTACTTCCCAGCCCACTGTGCTAAAGAGATCAGCGAAAAAAGCATCTATTATAGGGAAAGATTCTGGAAGGGTGGTTTTGGAAGAAAGGATAAGCCAGAACTCGTCGACTACATAATTCCCGGTACAAGAAATCCCATAATGCGAGGCGACGTATGGCTAGAACTTAACGAATACTGTAAAGCATATAGGGTGGGAGGCGAGGTTGTTGTAGTTGAAGCTGACAGAAATATATAAGCTTTTTTCGAATAAGATGGGGTGGACACCCCGCCCCCTCCTTC
>CAZJJA010000140.1:0-2403 GCA_964546235.1 uncultured Thermofilaceae archaeon
AATCAGAAAAGACATTAATGCTCATTTAACTCCAGAAATACAAAAAAAATTGGAAGAGAACTTCAGCTTGTTGGATTATATTAAAGATCCAAAAAGTTATGATCCATTAATCGAGGTAGAGGCTCTTTTCAAGGCATCTTATCAGGAGGTTTCTCATAGAACAGCGGTGCGCCTTCTTCAATATTATGAAAAACTGAAAGATTTGGAATCTTACACAGATGTTATACTTAATAGGGGAATTTGGTCTGCCAAAGTTAAGAAAATTATTAATAAGCACAAAGAAGCCTCTAGTTTATCAGCATGGATTCAAAAATACCTGTTTAGGAACGACTCTATGCGAATAGAGAATATAATCACAGAAGAGGATGCAAGGACAGCTGCTAGATTTTATGCCGTTAAAGACATTCTTAAGTGGTGGACACGTAAAAAGTTTGTTAATAGTTATTATAATATCGTAGATTACCTTGGTTCTGAGGATGGTAACATATTTAATGCGTCTGAAAATTGTGTGCCAATTTACACAGATTTGGATACGCTTGAAGATATGTTTGATGAGTACCACAAGGGCAATAAATATGGTTATTATAGAGTCAAGAATCAAGAACATTGGTACAGAGAGCGTAGAGAAGATGACGGCATCTGGATAAATCTAGATAATAGAATAAACAAAGATGCTGGATGGTCATATCGGTTGGCTGACACTATAACTGACCCGCTAGCAAGGATTTATGATTGGTTTAAACCAATATTAGGGGAAACCAAGCACGGAGGAAAGGCCATGACAGAAAGTAAAGTTGCACCGCAGCTAAGTCCGTTTATCGTACTTCCACTTGCTTTCTATGTGTTTAAAACAACAGCTTTAGATAAAGACTTCAGAAAGAAGATAGAAAAGCTAATAAAGAAGCCAATCGACCCGGAGGAAATAATTAAGATTCTGGGACCTATGGGTCAACGGTTTATAGCGCACACGGCAGCTCTGGAAAAATCCGGAGCAAGAGAAGCTCCAGAGCCAGAATAGCGAGTTCTTTCTTTTTCTTTCCAAGAGAAAAAATATATATGCCATAGCAGGCAATTAGTTTATAGAATTTGACGAGGTTTTACTAGGTTTTAATATTCAGAAGTGTTTTTCATGGTTGAAGACAAGTACAAAAATAGGCGACCATTAAGTCCAGACGAGTTAAACAAAAGAATGGAAGAGCAGCGTTCTTCTACTAATGCTCGAACAAAAGATCTAGCAGACTATTATTTCAACAAAAAGAATGAATATATTCGTAAGGGGGTTCCAGAAGAAGAAGCAATTAGAAAGGCGTATGCAAGTAGAATGCAACATATTATAAATCAAAATCTCAAGGCCGCCTTGAGCAGAGGAGATACCGAAGCAGTAAAGCATTGGAAGAGTATGAGAGGCCCTGCTGCTGTTCAACAGCAAAGAGGAAGGGATTTCTATAAAATTGAACATAAAGAAAATACTGAACAAGAGCAGCCTCCTGTTGAATCAGACGTGTCTGCTCTTGGCACAGGGTTCGCATATTCTTACGCTTTTGGTAACAAGAGCCTTCCCGAAAAAAACGAAAACGGTAAAGAATTCACAATACCACAGGCCATTACCTACATAAGAAAATGGCTTAGATATCAGATTCCGATATGGATTAAGGGTTATAGGGGCGAGTTCGAGGCTGTAGACACCAACATAGCAGAATATCCAAAACTGATGAGGGCAAGGATTAATGAGGTAAAATATGATTTTGGAGCAGCTCTCGACAACGAAGCCGTGGAAATTGCAAATAGGCACAAAAGACCGCAATCTTTTTACCTAGCTCTTGTTAATCATCCATATTTTAGGCGACTATACGAGAACGCGATTGCTAAGATAATAAAAGGAGTAGCCGGTCCTGTTAGAAGGCCACAAAGACTGGCGGGGCCAATTGAAGTAATACAAGAAACTCTCGGAGCAATCATTGGCTTCGTTTTTCCTTATCTTAGGTATATTCTTGCTATAATATTCATTCTCATAGGTCAGTCAATATATGCCAATTTTTCGGTCACGGTTACTGGCTCACTGCTACCGCTTTCTGTCATTTACATAATAATTTTCTTCCTTTCAGACACATTATCTTTCGGCACGGCAAACTATTCTTATCTTATTATGGGTAATCCTGAAGAAACCAGCATGTTAATCCCTGGTCTTGGAATCCCGATTCCTTTCATAGCTATGGCTGGTGGTGGGGAAGTTGTAGAGGAAGAAGAAGAGGATGAAGAAAAGAGTAGATACACAGCGAAATACTCCTCAGACGGAGATTTGACAGGTTTCGCACGAGGAAATTGGACAGAACCAAAACACGGACCTCACTACAAAAGAGATAAGCTCCGGTACGGCGCGAAAAAACTTAAGAAAAAACTAAC
>CAZJJA010000141.1:0-2365 GCA_964546235.1 uncultured Thermofilaceae archaeon
TTGAGAGATATCATATTCATTGGTCTTATTGCAGTGTTAATAACAGTAGCTCTTGACATGTTATTGATACCCAGTGCATTTGTTTACCCGCTGATTCTTGGTACAATAATTATCGGTATTGGTATCAGTGTAACCGAGAGAATAGTTAATGCTATAGTCGAGGATCACGAGGAATTCAAGCCAGTAGCGGGACACGCTAAGTTCCTCCTCTATCTGATCTTCATAGTCATCGGTGTGGCTGGAATGTTCAGCAACATACCTGGAACAAGTACAGTCATAGCTAACATTGCCTGGGGTGTAGCTATCGCAGCTGGCCTGCTATTGGTTCCAACAATTTACAAACTAACAAAAGATCTCTCAAAATAAAAATAAATTTTTTGTTTTATATATAAATTTTTTACATAATTATAAATATATTTTTTTAAGAAAATTATAATTAAAAATATAAATGAAGAATAGATAACTATTATTTTAAAAAGGGGCATGCATAGATGTTATGAAACCTAGTTAATCCTATGTAGGCTGGCAAAGTTAAATATAGAGATAACCTTAGTATACCTGGTGGAAAAAGTGTACATACCGAAAGCCCTTCTCAGAAAAGTATACGTCAAAGGAAGCATGCAGGCTACCGAAGATGGACTTGTATTCAAGCTTAAAAACATTCTTGCCTCGGCAACACTTAACGCTCCAGTAAAGGTTTTTGTCGATGGGGTCGAGGTCGAGCCCGAAAATATAGAGCTGGAGATAGATGGGAAAAAAATTAAAGCACTAGAGATATCTTCAGAGAATCCTTTGGATTTTCCCCTAGGAAGAGAGCTAATCGTCGTTGTTAAAGGAAGCTATGAAAAAGGCAAACATAAAGTCGTCCTAGAAGCATCAATCAGGGGATATGGAAAGGGCAAGATCGAGATAGAAGATGAAGCACAATAAGAATTCATATAATTTTGTCGCCCCGCCGACCGACCCCACCCCCACCGCCAGGCATATGCCTGGGTCAGGTGGGGTGTGAGAGGCGGGGCGGGGTCAGTCTACCTACCGTTCATCCTTGTTCAGGGTGAGTTGGGTTCTTCACTCCCTAGACATAAACAGCTGTCATGGTTATAATAGTTTCTTTATTTTTCGACGGATGGCTTAGTGGGTCTCTTCTTTTTCGACTAAAAAATAATAATGTTTCAGCAAATATATTCTTGTTATGAATGTTTCCTTTCGCTTAGTGGGACATCGAGGAGCACCAGCGTATGAGCCGGAGAATACCTCAAGGAGTTTCTTTAAGGCTATAGAATGTGGAGCTACGGCTATAGAGTTTGATGTGAGAAGAACTGCCGATGGAATTCCCGTGGTTATTCATGATGAGGAATTGGAGAGGCTTGTAGGGAAGAGGAGAAAGGTCAGTGAGATAGAGTTTTCCGAACTTTACAAATATAAGGTTCAAGGTAAGGCAAGGGTTCCAACTTTGAACGAGGTCTTGGCTTTAGCTAAGGGTAGAGTTGCACTCGACATAGAGATAAAAACCCTTGGCGTGGAGGAGGACGTAGTGGATAGCATCAAGGAGTATGAACTGCACGACTCCGTGTTGATCACGAGCTTTTTACCTGGTGTACTCAAAATGGTCAAGGATATCGATGGGAACGTAAAGCTCGGAATACTTGTAGACGAGTGGGACGACGAGTATCTCGACATTGCCAGTGAGCTGGAGGTCTATGCTATACTTCCAAGACACGAGGAGCTTTCAAGGGAGGTGATAGAAAAGATAAAGAGTGCAGGGTACTCGATTATCACGTGGACCGTCAATGACCCAGATCGCGCCTGGGAGCTTCTCTCCATGGGTGTAGATGGTATAATAACTGATGATCCCTGTAAATTATGCTAGGTAGTAAAAAATGAGTAAAGAAGGATTTAGTTACGGGAAAATATTCCTACTAGGCTTTGGCTTCTTTGGAATCTCGCTCATATGGTCTATCTACAACTCCTATGTTCCCGTATTTCTCAAGGAATTTGGGCTTGCCTCGGCTATTGTCGGTTTTCTAATGACTTTAGACAACATTTTCGCTATAACAATTCAGCCATATATCGGTTTTATGAGCGACAAGACTAGGACACGGCTTGGTAAGAGGAGACCATATATTCTAGTTTCGGCGCCTATAGCCGCCCTCTTCTTTTCTCTCATCCCGTTGACCGGAAACCTCTGGCTGATGGTGGCCGCGATTATTGTGATGAATATAGCCATGGCGGTCCACAGGACTCCTACAATCGCACTCATGCCAGACATAACTCCAAGCGAATACCTGAGCAAGGCGAACGGTATCATAAACTTCATGGGCGGTGTCGGCGCGCTTCTAGCATTTTTTGGAGGAGCACTCCTATA
>CAZJJA010000142.1:0-2240 GCA_964546235.1 uncultured Thermofilaceae archaeon
ACAAAGCTGCCAAGCGAAAGGTTCACCTAAATATCGAAGTACAGGTACCAAAACCCTTCAAAGCCATATCTCTCGGAACTCTGGTAAAAGAAGCATGCTCGAGCAAAACATGCACCTACATATACTCCAGGAGCCTTCCCAGCTGGAGAATAGACATTGTAGTCGATAAATTCCTGTCAATCGGCGATAGAGTGGTAGAGGTTTTTGTACCCCAAGCCCTGTCCAAGGAGTATATAGCAAACGCACGCCTACTTCACTCCGAAACTAAGCGTTGCATCCAGCTATACACAGACCTCTTCGGACAAGTGCTACCAGAAAACTACACCTACAAGGTAGTTGTTCTCCCACCCGGATACGGCGGACAGGCGGACATAGATGGAATATTCCTTGACGGCGCTGTGCTATCCAGCCCAGAAAAAGCCCTACCAAGCCTCTACCATGAGATAGCACACATGTGGAGCATACCGTCGACCGAAAAGCATCCTAGCAGGCTTATAGACGAGGGGCTGGCGTCGTTCATGCAATTGTTGGCGGAGTCCAAGCTTCAGGGGAAGAGCTTGGAGGACTTAATACGGGCTTTAAAAACAAAGCTTCACGAAGCCTTACAGAGCAACGCGTTGCTGAAGGAAACGCCGCCAGAAAAATACGGTGAAAGGAGACTCCAAGACTATTCTTACATAGTAGGCCCCCTAATATTTTATAGAATCTTTAGTGAAATCGGAGAAGAAGCTTTCGCCAAGTCTATAAGGCTGCTTGTAGAAAGGTATAGAAACGTCGGCTTGGAGCCAAAGGATCTTTGCGCCGTATTCAGAGAGGCCTCTGGAAGGGATAGAGTCTTTAGGTTGTGTCTCGAGTTGCTCGAAACAACGCTGGTTTACCAATGAAGTGCGCGTGCAATACCGGTTTTTACCCGTCTGCGGAGTTATTGGAAGTTCCTTTTAAAAACTACTGTACAAGAACCCTTAGACAACCCTGCTTGCTACCATATAACCTTGACTCCTAGTTGCTCCGCCACATATGTAAGATCCTTGTCTCCAGAGAGTACTGGGATACTTAGCCGCTTGGCGATGGCTATCGTGGCGGCATCGGCGGCCGACAGCCTCCTACTCGAGAGTGATTGGTCCCCGGACTCCCTTAGAAGCCTGTCTCCGACAACCTTAATTCTAGCCGAGCTAGCGGCGAGTTCGGGATCTAGTGTAACGACCCTGAAATACGTCGACACGAACTCCAGGAGTTCGCGTTCGTCATAGAAGGGCAAGCGTCCACGCCTCCAGTGGTAGGCAAGCTCGAAAACTATAAGGCAGTGGATCAGCCCGACAACTTTTCCCCTCCTCAAATCCTCTAAGTAGCCAAGAGCAGTCCGAGGGACCTGACCCAGAAGGTCCGCCATAACGGCGTAAGTGTCTACTACAATCCTTCGGCCCGCTCTAGCCATTCCTCGTCAGCCTCGTCCAGCTCCCTCTCAGCCTCGTCTAGGTCGACTTTCAGTGATCTTCCCCTACGCCTCAGCTCGGCCCAGAGATCAGACACCTCAAAGATAATCCTGCGCCCCTCTACCCTCATCCTCAGGACTGTCCCCTCATCGATGCCTAAGGCTTCGCGTACCTTCTTTGGCAGAACTATTACGCCCCGCTTCCCCACCCTGACGCGTAGCACTGCTTCAACCATCATCTGATAAAATATTTTTCAGACAGAAATTTTTTCTGTCCGAAAATTATTCATGCACGCCAGAAGCACATCCTCGTACATAGACAGATGTCAGCGAAGCCATAACCATTAAACAACCTCTCATGAACACAGTTAGACACAGGCTTGATAAACAAAAAGAACTCCCGCGTGCAATAGATCTCCCCAGGGTATCCTTCAAGATAACTTTCGGAGAAGACGCCCTAAGGTTCGTCTTCAAGCATGGCGACGAAATAATGGAAACGGCGCTCAAATTCTCGGACGAAGCCACGAAAACACTGGGAAAAATTTTCAAAAAATTAAAGACCGCCATCAAAGAAGGCAAGATCACCAGCACGTTCTGAAAGGGAAAACTGGCCGAAATATTCACCTGGGCCCAATACTCGAAAGAAGGCTACACTCTCATAGACATAACCTACTCGGGCAAAAAACTCGCCTACAGCGCAGACCTCATACTCAAACACGAAATAACAGGAGAAACCCTATACATACAAGTCAAAAACTGGATGGATGGCAGACTCTCAAGAATACTCTATAAAGAAGAAAGCAACATC
>CAZJJA010000143.1:0-2217 GCA_964546235.1 uncultured Thermofilaceae archaeon
CCTTCCGGTTATCAGCCGGACGCTCTACCGGGCTGAGCCACCGGCCCTATATTTGTTTTTGTGGGGTTTTTATTTTGTTTTTGTGGGATTTTTATAGGAGTATTTTGGCTCGTGGTAGATAGTAGTTTGGCTTGGTTTTATTTTTTTCTCTAATGGAAGGGTGTGCCGGGCGTGGGATACCGCTGTTCATTGGCGCCTTGCGGGCGTCTCGAGCGGTGACCGTCGCCCGGCGTGTGTGTTTTTAGGTTTTGTTTTTATTAATGTTGCTGTGTTTTATTTGGCGGGTGATCTAATATGGGCGAGGACGAGATTGAGTTAATCAAGAGGAGGAAGTTGTTGGAGCTTCAGAAGAAATTGTTGAGGAAGAAGCTTGAGAAGAGTGTGGAGAAGGTGCCTGACTTTTATTCGTTGTTTTTGTCGAGTCTTACGAGTGATGGTAGGGAGATGTTTGGTAAGGCTTTAGACCAGTATGGTGATGCTGCTGCTAGAATTGGAGAGAGTATCGGTAGGCTCATTTATGCTGGTAGAATTAGGGGTAAGCTGAATGCTGAGCAAATTTACTGGATTTTCAGGGAACTTGGCATGCCTATTAGGGTTGAGACTCGCATTGTTTACAAGAAAGGTGGTGAGGTTAAGAGTATAAGTGAGATGTTAAAGGAGGAGGACTAGTTGGCTAAGCTAATATACTGGGTTTTCTTTCTATGACTGGTGTTAAGACATGGTCAAGCCTAAGAAAATAATAATCGTGGGTGCATCGTGGGCGTCCTTTCATAACAAGTTGAAAAGGATATGTGAAGAGATCGCGGAAGAAAAAGGTCTAGAGTTCGAGGAGAGGGTCGAGGATTTTGTGTTTCTTTCAAAATATGGTGAGAAAGACGAGCTTGGCGGTGCAGACATTCCACAGGTCTTCATCGAGTATGACGATGGGACGATTAAACATATTTTGACCAAGGTCCCGATTGTCGGAAATCAGCCAGATTTCGAGGCTGCTAGGAAGGTTATTTTGGAAGCATTGGGTGAGTGATTTCTTTCTTTTTTTGTCCGAAGTATCCTTCTAGCGAGTGAGCTCCCATTATTTCGTCGAAGGATATGTCTAGTGCGTCTAGTACTTGTTCAAGGGTTGTTCTTAGGGCTTCGAGGTATTTTTCTGTGTCTACTTCGTCGATTCTGGCTAGTTGGACAGGTTTTACTCCTGTTTTATCGCGTGTTTTAATATAGCTGATGATTTCTCCGACGTCTATTGTTTTCTTGTATCTGAGGAGTTGTCGAGCAGCTTTTATATGCTGCGGTGTCGTCTTGGTGTATTCGTGGAGTGGCTTGGTGAGCGCAACTCTGAATGCCAGCTGGTCTAATGAGATGTTTTTCTTCTTTAGGTCTACATATGTTTTTCTCACGGCGTCTTTTATTTCTTCTATGCTGTTTTCGAAGCTTTCCATGTCTTCGGCATCCGAGAGTATCTCTACTATCTTGTAGAATAGCTGTTTTATGAACTCGGGTGTGTTTCTCTTTTTGCCTGTTAGACCCTTTATATCTGGTTTGCCGTCAACGAGTATTCCCAGGTAGTTTTTCTTTCTCTTACTAAATACTACCCATTTGTAGACTTTGTCTATGCCTAGATCGATTTGAAGTTCTTCTAGGCTACGTTTTATTAACTCGTTTACTTGATCTTCTGTGGGATTCCATAGGAAGAGGCTGTCTGTGTCACCATATAATACTGGTAGCTTCATTTCTAGTGCCATTTCCATTGTTTTGAGGATGCTGTATCTTCCCAGTGCTGTTGTGCTTTCGGCTACTGGTGGACAATAGAGTGGGAAGGTCTCAGCGCCAAATACGCCGTAGCTTGCGTTTATGAAGACCTTGAGTGCTGCCTGGACTACTTTGTATTGTTCGCGAAGCATTAGATCTTCAGCTTTTTTGGCTAGGGGCTTATAGAGGTAGACTCGTAGATCTCTTAGTATTCCTACGACGGTGGACATCATTCCTCTCTTTTTCTTGCATACCCAGTGTGGTGTTCCAGGAATTTTGTTATCCTGGCACTCGGGGTGCGGGCATCTTACTGTCTCGTAGCTTAGGTTCCAGGTTTTGATGACGCTTGGGTATAGGCTGGCAAAGTCTACTACTACGACGTTGAAGTAGACTCCGGGGACGGGGTCGATGACTATCGCTCCCATGTATTTTTTGCCTTTAATTATAGCTTTAGTCACGGTTTGACCTTTC
>CAZJJA010000144.1:0-2117 GCA_964546235.1 uncultured Thermofilaceae archaeon
GCTACGGGTATCATGAACACGGAATAGCCAAGCTGGAAAAGATCGTTGGTTAACGCTGTTTTAAACACCGCTACAGCCAAGAAAACCATGCTATAGTATATAGAGTGTTTCAGCATCAGCCTCCTAGCAAGCGCCTCCTTATCCAACAGGTAGACCCTATATACCCATAGGGGTAGAAGATCTATGGACAAAGTGTACATGGACAATATGCTTGTTATTTCTGCGACGATGAGGGGTACAAGAAATCCAGCTGCATCGGAGAAAAACTTGGGACTAGCCGAGAAAAATGGAAGCACGGCCACCTTCAGGATAAGCCCCAGCAGAAAAGCTGAGAGAAGTCCTGCGACAATTGTTGCTAGGTTTTTCTTGTTAACAAAGGTCCTATATAATAGCAGTCTTGTCAGTGCTTCCTGGGGCGTCTCTGCGTAGAGGGTGAAAGACTCTCTCTTTCCGCCAGCCTTTTCTCTGTAGATCTCTTTGACGGGTACGATGTTTTCTGGATAGAGCCGGGAAGACAATTTATAGATTGTAGCATTAAGCGCTAAAATCACAAATATCGTTAGAGTCTGGTACGCGACTACAACTATAGTTGGGTCTGATAGAGTTACACAGTAGACTATCGACACAACGGGGAGGAAAAATGGTGCGACAAGTAGCGGAGATACCCAGCCAATTGCAACGGAGTGGACGACAGCTAAGGCGAGATATGCAGCCGACAGGATCCTTATGAATCCACGATAGTTGGGGAAGGAGATCTTTAACAAGGGAGAAAAGAATGTTAGAGAGTTCATGTAGAGGAAGAAGAGTACTAGCGAAAACGGGAAGAGTAACGCCTTTAAGGCATTTCCACCTGAAAGGTCATAAACGAGCGGTATCATCCCGAAATAGAATATCCCTAACAGACCAAACTGTACCGTTTGAAAAAGCAATCTTCCCAACATATATTCGCTCATGCTAATGGGTTGAGCAAGCAAGACCTCGTACTCAGCCTCCTCCATCACAGGCAACACGCTCCGCCCTCGAATCACCTCGAAAAGAAAAAATGCGGTAAGCAGTGTGCTAAGCATAGATACAATCTTCTCCTTCGACAAGCCGAGCCTGACGAATAAGTCTCGAAGACTGGGCTTACTTGTACTGGTTTCCTCTCCCGCACCCTCCTCTGGAGGATGAATAAACAAGGCTAAAGCCGATACAACCATAACGATGAGGATTAAAGCCAAGAGTGAGAGCATAAACTTCTTGAACCTCTTAAGGAAGGGATTGATTATATAGTTTTTAACAAGGTACTTTGTGACAATTAACGTCTTTCTCAGCGACATCAGCGCTCACCGACAAGCCTCAAGAATACGTCTTCAAGCGTCGCCTCCTCCCCGGATTCCGCTCTTTTCTTGAGATCATATACTGTGCCTTCTGCTACAAGCCTACCCTTGTCTATTACGCCTACACGGGTACAGAACCTTTCAACCATGTCAAGGAGGTGACTTGATATAAGGACCGCTACGCCGTCCGAGGCCATTCTTCTAACCTCCTCTTTAAAGACGTGCTGTGACTCGGGGTCCATACCAGCCATGGGTTCATCCATTATCAGAGCCCTAGGTTTCACAAGGAATGCTGCCGTGGCGAGAACCTTCTGGACCATACCTCTAGATAGCGAACTTATCAGGGAATCCTTCTTTTCTTCCAGATCGAACAACGACAGGTATCTTTCTATGCCCTCCTCGACCTCCTCCCTGTCGAGTCCTCTTAGAGCCCCTATGAACTCGAGGAACTCCCTTACGGTGAGGTTTTGGAAACAAACAGGGTTTTCGGGGATATATCCTACAAGCTTTAGGGCTTCGCTCCTATCCTTTACGACGTCGACGCCGAATATCCTAGCCGTGCCCTCGTCAGGCTTCAAAAGTCCCACAAGAATCTTAAGTGTTGTAGTCTTTCCAGCGCCATTGGGTCCCAACAGCCCGTATATCTCTCCAGGCCTTACCGTGAACGAGAGGCCATTCAAAGCCCTGACCTTCCCGTACGACTTGTAAAGGTCGATTACCTCAATGCCGGACATGTATCATCCTTTATATGTCAATTATTAGCTGGATATTTAACTTAGTGTGGCTAGAACTAAAAAC
>CAZJJA010000145.1:0-2044 GCA_964546235.1 uncultured Thermofilaceae archaeon
TGGCGCCGGGGCCGGGATTTGAACCCGGGCGCCCCTGACGAGGCATCGGCTCTCCAGGCCGACCCCTCTGGCCGGAGTTTTTCTCCTTAGGCCACTCGGGCACCCCGGCTTCCGCTACGGTATTTTGTTCTCAACTTCCTAATTTAATTTTTGAATTGGATTGTATAATCTTTTACTCTAGCCTTTATTTGTGAAATACCGTATATTGAGTTGGGTGAAAATATAGCGTTAAAAGAAATGGTTATAATGCTGGGTCCAGCTGGTTGTGGTAAAACTTCCTTAGCAGCGACGCTTGGCAAATGGATCACGAAGACACAGTTTATACGAGTAGGGTATGTGAATCTAGATCCTGGGGTCAAAGTTTTGCCATATAAACCAGATGTTGATGTGCGAGAATACGTCACCGTAGATAAGGTCATGCAAAAATTTGGACTCGGACCTAATGGTGCTCTAATAAAGAGTGTAGATATAGCTGTAGAATATAAAGATGAAATTATAGATAAGGTGTCGAAGCTCACATTCCCCTATATTATTGTTGATACGCCTGGACAAATGGAACTCTTTCTCTTCCGGGAAGCTGGTCCAGTATTTATAGAAGAGTTACGGAAGGTTGGATATCCTGTTGTGACCGTGATATATGATCCTCTTTCAGCCTCTAGGGCTCAGGATATAGCTTCGCTTAAGCTACTCTCTCTAGTCGTCCAGCTGAGATTGGGTGTAGACGTTGTGCCTGTCATAAACAAGGCTGACATTCTCGAAGAAGACTCGAAGGTGGTCAAAATGATAAATAGTCATGAATATCTAATGAAAAAGATTTCTGAAGAAGAAGGTGTTTACTCAGAGGTAGCTGAGAGAATGCTTAGTGTTTTGGAAGAGTTTAAGCTTGCAACGAGAATACCTTGTGTTTCAGCTAAAACTGGAGAGGGAATTGAAGAGCTTTACGATATGTTACATGAGATATATTGTTCTTGCGGTGATATGACTTAAAAGTTCATTCCTCTTCTAGCACTGTTTTCAGAATTATGTCCGATTTTAAGCCCTCTTCGATGCTTTTAAGCGAGGCACTTAGTGAGATCACTTTTGTTCTTCCGTACCTCCCCATACTCACGACTCTGGCATTAATAAGCCCGAGCATGTCAAGCTCGTTTATGATGTCACTTATTCTTCTTTGTGTGACGGGTTCCATGCCTATTTTTCGTACAATCTTGAGATAAGTGTTATAGATGACACCTGTGGTTATCGTCTTTTTGGCGTCTTTTTTGTCTAGAAGATAGATTGCAGCCAGTGTTAGCTTAACGTGAAGCGGCATGGTTTTTATCACGTCAACTGTAAGATTTTTCTCTATCTCGTACTTAGCTTTATCGACATGTGACAGCCTTACAACAGGAGACCCCTCTCTGTCAGCTATATCAGCCGCCTTGAGCAGTATGTCGAGAGCCAACCTACAGTCGCCGTTTTGTCTGGCAGCAATAGCAGCAACCTTTTTTATGACACCTTCTTCTATCACGCCCTCGTTAAATGCTTCAACAGCTCTCTTCCTCAGGATGTCTTCAAGCTGGTAAGCATTATACGGTGGAAAAACAAGTTCTTCTTCGCCTAAACTGCTTTTCACTCTTGCATCTAGAAACTCCATAAATTTAAGATCGTTCGTTATACCCACTACCGATACGCGAGAGTTTTTAAGTTCCTCGTTTATCCTAGTAAGGAAATAGAGAACGTCGTCGCCGTTTCTTTTAACGAGGTTGTCGATTTCGTCCAGCACTACGATTAGCACCATTTTTCTTCTCTCAAGTCCTCTGACGACTCTCTTCATAACTTCTCCGAGCGCTAGTCCTGTAAAGGGTATCCTGACTCCGATGTATTTTGCAAGCTCGGCTAAAACACGGTAGCTCGTATTACTCTGCCTACAGTTAATATAAGCGAAATCGACGCGCGTCTTAGCCTTTTCTCTAAGTTTTCTCAGAACATATTTTGTTACAGCGGTCTTTCCTGTACCAGTGAGACCATAAATAAACACGTTAGAGGGGCGCGAGCCTATCAAAGC
>CAZJJA010000146.1:0-2037 GCA_964546235.1 uncultured Thermofilaceae archaeon
ATGGCTTCCATAGGGAAAATACACGTAGCATTAAGTGTCGTGTTCCTACTAGTTTCTCTTATATTTTTGGGGCTAGAACGCGGAGAGCTGCATGCCGAAACAATAACATTACTTGCCATACCACTACTGGTGTCTGGAGCATTTCTACATATACTTCCATCATACAACAGAAAAGCTCCGGCACAAATGGTAACGCTTTCTACACTCGCCGTATTACCGGTTTTTTTAATAGAGCCTAGACTCTATCTTTTATTTCACCTATCGCTAATGCTCGTCATCACCCTCTACTCAGTTTTACCGTTCTCCAGTACACACTATTATCAGAAAATACTGGCTTTGTCGTCTTATACATCCGCTCTTCTCTCCACACTCCTGTTTAGGAGCGTCGAGGATCTGAGTCTAACACTGCTTTATACCCTGGCAGTAGGCATGATTTTTGCCGTAAATACGACAGCCCTAACGTTCACGTATGGACAAAAACCCCGAGGCAAAATATCCATACCGCTCTCCCTTCTTCATGTCGCAACCCCCTTCCTATACTTGCTCGACAAGACCCTGTTCCAGGTTGCCGCTATAGTCGAGATACTCCTATATATTTACTTGATAAGGCTTGACAATGCTACGGTATGGCTAAAATATATCGAAAGATTCAAGGAAAGGTCGAAGAAGATCCACATAAACCTCATAGTATCTAGCGTAATTTCGGTAATTCTCTACCCCCTCTGGATACCCGCGCTTCAGAACCTCAAGCTCTCCATACACATGCTTGCATTCGGTTTTATCGCACTAAATGTTGCGGCCCACGGACCTGTTCTCATTCCTCTAGCGTTTAGGATCAAAACAAAACCACCAAGCCTTCTACTACCCCTGCTATTCGCTCTAGCAGCGTTGACAAAGGCGCTAGTACCTATAGTTAAAACCGCATCCATTTATTCGTGTATGTTTTTTGCCGTTGCGGTCGGCTTGCTAGCCTACTATACCATTATCTCGAGAGAAAGCTAACCTCCAAGGTTCCAGTTATCTGGATGTATGAGAATATATACTATGGTCCCGGGTGTTGCCTTTTTAAGCTCTGAGACCCAGTCTTTATTGCAACTCTTCGTATCGCTCAGGTAAATGTATCCTGTGGCGAGTTCTTTTTCGACTAGACTGGAGATTATCTCTTTTACAGTGAGGTATGCTTCACCATCTATTTCCGCTTTTTTCATCAATTCCGGGTAATACTTAAAGAGCTCATAGTTGACATATTCTTGCTCGACACTATTTCCATGCGAACAAACAGTTTTAACTGAAACTATAGAGCGGAGGAGTTTTAAATCGTTGAGAAAGGATTCTTTTGCACAGGTAAAGTTGTAGTCACAATAATATAGGTTCTCGTAGTGGAGTCCAACCTCAAAGCCGTTAGAGTTAAGCCATTTCAACCACTCAGAAAACCTCTTTTCGAGGATGTTATAGTTTCCGCGTACCCTGATATAATAAGTACTCCTAATGCCGGCCTCAAACTCTTCTCGCGACATATTGTATGCCTTGTGGGGATAGAAATCCACGTCATGCCTCAAGATAACCACAACCTTGTCCCTTGGCAATGCCCTATTCCTTCCCATTTCTATAAAATCAACAACCCTCAAGACAAGATACCTATCGTTCCCTAACTCCTTAAGGATCCGCCTGTACTCTTTCACGCCACAATTCAATACACCTGTATTTATTCCTGGATGAATATGAGGATTCGTGAGGATGATCAGCCCGTAGAAGTAGAGAATACCCACTATAAAACCTGCAACAAAGAATGCGACATATGCTATATACCTTCTTTTCACAAAATATTATTGAACCTCTCACTAAAAAACCTGACAAAAACAGTAAATCTTGGATTTCCGAGAATTTACTTAGAAAATGGACAAAATAATAGCTTTAATTAGAGACGAAGAGGTGGCAAGGACACTAAAGGTAGTAACAGCAATCTACCTGGTATCAACCATAGCGGACATTGTTACAACCTATTGGCTCGTCTATATCACAGGGGCAGGCGTCGAA
>CAZJJA010000147.1:0-1840 GCA_964546235.1 uncultured Thermofilaceae archaeon
GTTCTGTTGCGCGTGCTGCGAGTTCTGGCTCAAAGTTTCCGTCGTCTAATCCGGAGTTGCCAGCATATGCTTCGGCGAAGCGTGTAGCGTCGGCTCCCCACATGTCTAGTGCTTCGCGTAATAGGATGAAGTTGCCCTTGTGTTTTGACATTTTTTCTCCTCCAACCATTATCCAGCCGTTGATGCCGATTCCTCGCGGCCATTTTTCTTCTGGGAAGATTGCTGTGTGGTGGAAGATGAAAAATACTAGGTGGTTTTGCATGAGGTCTTTTCCAGAGACTCTCAGGTCTACTGGGTACCAGTAGAGGAATTCTTGCCTCATGGATTCTATTACGTCCCTGCTTATGCCTGTTTTTTCCGAAAGTTTCTGTGGGTCGCCTTTTCCTAGGAAGATGTAGTCGAAGAGTTCTCTGTCTAGCTTGTCCCAGTTTATCCCGTATTTTTCTGGGTGCTGGAGGTACTTTGCTATCGTATAGTATGCCATGTATATTGTAGAATCGCTGAGTGATTCTAACACCCACTCGGGGTCCCATGGTAGTGGTGTCCCGAGTTCGCGTTGATGTGTACATGCCCAGTCCTTATACCAGTCAACTATTTCGTGGAATGTTTCTCTAACATTTTCGGGTAAAAACCTCATGTTGTCGATACACTTATGTGCTTTCTTCTTCCACTCTTCGTCACTGTATCTAAGGAACCACTGGTTTTCCACGATCTTGACGTGAGTCCTCGCACCGCATCTACAGTAAACCGGGACGGGAAGCGTATAGTATCTTATAGCAGCATTGATTGATACGAGGTAATCTATAATTTCCTCCTTTACCTCGGCTACGGTTTTGCCGCCCCATTTTTCTCCATATACGCTGGTCTTGAGCACTCCTTTGTGGAACTCCTTAGTATATACCTCTTTTGTGGCTTTTTCTAACTTATCGGTCTCCAGCTGGCTTTTGATACCCATTTTCTTGACAACAGTTATTGCGGGATAATCCCCGTAACCCTCTAGGCTTATAAGTGACACAGGTCTTAGCGCCTCAAGAACCCCTATGTCAATGTTGTATCGGTCAATCATGTTTAGGTCTTTTTTCAGGTCTTCAAGTGCAACATAATCGTAGGGTGCGTGAGCTGGCACTGACATAACCACTCCTGTACCTGTTTCTGGATCGACAAAGCTTGCTGGAAGTATTGGAACACGCCATTTCGTTACAGGGTTTTCGGCAAAACGCCCTATGAGTTTTTCACCCTTTATTTCGCTGATGATCTTTACAGCGTGTTTCTGATCACTTAATTCTTCTACCCCATATTTGCCTAAAACCCATCTTTCTCCATCTATCTCGGCTATAACATATGTAGTTTCTGGATTTACCCAGATATTTATTGCACCATAGACTGTTTCAGGCCTATATGTCGTGCAGGGATAAATTAGCCCATCTTCTCCTCTGAACTTTATGATAACTACTTCTTCTGGGCTTATCCCGGCATATTCGTCAGGCCTGTCATGGTCGCCAACGACTTTTTGTTCCTTGGGGCACCAAACAACGGGATGTGAGCCTTTGGTCACAAGGCCTAGGTCGCGTAGGGTAAGGTATTGCCACTGGATGAATTTACTATAGGGTGGATTGAGGTACGTTGTGAAGAATTCTCTTCTCCAGTCTATTGAGAGACCGTATCTCTGGAAATCTCGCCTAAATTCTTTTTTAAAAAACTTGACCCAGTATTCTGGGTTCTCGAACTTTGGGATCTCTTCATCGGGGATGCCCATCATTTTTAGGGTTTTAATCTGTTTGGGGTCACCTTCCTTTATCCTCAGAGCGGCGGCTACTATTGGACCTCCTGTTGCATGCTA
>CAZJJA010000148.1:0-1815 GCA_964546235.1 uncultured Thermofilaceae archaeon
AGGTCCGCCTACATCAGGGTCCCGATAGTACACAAGAACGAGCAAAATATGAGGCTTGAACTGAGGGCTCCGGACAGCTCTGGGAACGCCTACTTACTTATTTCCTCTGTTATATGTGCAGGACTTAGAGGCCTAGAAAAGAGGGCGGATCCCGGCAAAGAGTATAAGAAGAATGCCTACAAGCATGGAGAGGAGGACAGGCTACCGCGTCTTCCGTCTACGCTAATGGAGTCTATCGAAGAGGCTGCAAGGTCTGGGGAACTTAAGGAGTTTATGCCGGGAGAGCTGTTGAAGAGATATTTGAGGGTCAAGGAGAAGGAGTGGCGTGAATACATAAACTATCTCGACGAGAACAGTATAACAGATGATCCATTGGTTGTAACAGAGTGGGAGAAAGCGAGGTATCTCGATATATGATTTTTTAGATTATTGAAACGTCTGCCAGGGTCTGTAATCCCATTTTTTCAACAACTTCTTCTATCCCAAGTTTACTAATATTCTCGATTGGATAGAGGATCAATGCCTTTATTCTGGCCGCACCTTGCTCGAACAAGATCAGGCTTCTGGCATGGCCGTCAAGTATATATTTTCTACCATTTTTCTCGAGACAAAGAATTGGTTCTTCAATTAACCTGTTTTTCTTAACACCTATTATTCTGTCGAATTCGACGAAAGGCTGTGTGGGGATGAGTTTGTCGAGAGGCGTGTATTCTAATCTCAGCCTAAATATGCCCTTATATTCTTTTGTGTAGAAATGGATTACTCCAGCCATAAACCTCCAAAGTCTTTCTAAGGGATTATCCGGGATTTTGTCGTTGAAGAGCCGCATTTCCCAAAATTTCCATGTCTTCCTCTGCGTGTTGTAGGTTAGCGTTGTCACTCTAATTATTACTGCGTGTACGTATTTTTTGCCTGTTAGCCAGTAGACATATGCTCTATGATGACCGTCTATGAGAAGGAATCGGTTGCTTTCATTTAACACGGCGATGGGGGCTTGATAGTTTTCGAGTAGTATAGCTCTTAAAACTAGACCTAGCTTTGTTCTTTCAAAGAAAGGCTCGGTTGAAAAGAGATTTTCGACAGGAATCTCTAGCATACGTATTACAGCTGGACCACCATAGAGAAGTTCCAATGTGCGGGCTATCTCTCGACCCCTTGAAAGGGCTTCCTCGGGTGTAATCAGTTTTTTGCTGAAAAGTGGCATAGACATTAACTTTTTCGTGATATTTTACTGCACAAGCCTATTTAGGTGATTCGAATCAGAGAAATATATTAATATCCGTAGGTATTGTGTGGGAGAGAAATATGGCGAAACTTGTACGAGATAAGATTCCAGAGATAGCGCCAAACTACAAGTATAGAAGAGCAGACGAGCGAGAAGCCTTGAAACTGTTGCTCGACAAGGTTGTAGAGGAGGCGTTAGAGCTTAGAGAAAACCCCTCGATTGAAGAGATAGCCGACGTATATGAGGCACTGTTAGCAACAGCCAAATGGCTAGGTTACTCTTGGAATGATGTCGAAGAAGTTGCCAAGAAGAAGAGAATGGAGAGAGGAGGTTTTGAGGGATTGTGGGTTCAAGAGGTGTAGGAGATGAAGAGAGTTGTGTTCGTTGATATAGACGGGACACTTACCGACAAAAACGACAAGATACCTGCTAGAGTTGTTGAGGCTCTAGAAGAGCTTGCGCGGGACGGTTTTATCGTCGTGCTTGCGTCTGGAAACGCTTATCCCATTGCTTACGGTCTGGCCAGATATCTTCCAACATCAGGCTGGGTTATCGCGGAAAACGGAGGAGTCTACGGGCGGAGTGGGGAT
>CAZJJA010000149.1:0-1714 GCA_964546235.1 uncultured Thermofilaceae archaeon
GGTTGGTCTTGCAGCTCATCTCGTTTTCTGGAGAGCAAAGCGTATGGAAGAAAAGAAGTCTGAGAAAAAGGAGGGTGAGGAGTAATGGTGGGTGGAGGAGAAGTTAAGGAAGTGGAAGCGTTCAGTGAGACCCAGATTTGGTTCCACAAACACCTCATACATTTCATGTTAGCCTTCATAATAACTGGCTTACCTCAGATACAGAAAGACTGGTTTGGCTGGATAGCGATTTTGCTGGGAGAGCCGTTGAACATGGTTCTGGGTGGAACGTACGACGCGTACTCGCTTGGGATACAGATTGCAAGGTGGATTCACAGGCTTTCAGCTGTCGGACTAATGCTTGTCCTGATACCATTTGTTGTGAGAGAGCTAGCCAACTTCAAGAAATGGGAGATATGGCCTGAGTGTTGGAGCTTCAAATGCTTCAACGACGGTGTAAAGCAGCTGATAGACTATTATCTCCACAAGAAGCACGTTGAAATTGGAAAATACAATCTTGGTCAGAAATTCTGGACATGGCTCGCAGCGATAACACTGTTTTTCATGGGACTATCTGGCTTTATAATGTGGTTTAGAGGATACTTCAGCGCCGATGTTTGGCGTATAGCACACCTAATACACGACATAGGCTTCTACATCTTCATGATAATGTTGCCCGTACATGCCTACTTAGCTGTAGCTTTGCCAGAACACAGGCCCATGGTAGGAGCAATGTTCAGGACCGGAACCTTGCCGTTAGAGTTCGTCAAAGAGCACCATCCTAAGTGGTATAAGAAGCTCTTTAAGAAGGAATAGGGGCCCTAGGGTAAATAAAATTACATATTATTTTTTAACTGTATTTTGGTTTCTTGAATATGAGTTGGTCTAGATGTCAAGTTTCGATGAATTGTTAGAGGGTCTAGAAAAGATATCAGGAGAAATTCCCGTTGACGTGGAGTCGCTTAACTTCTACATAGAGCTGTTGAGGAAGCAGGAGATCTTGAAGAAAAAGTTTCTTGAAAAATTCAAGGGAAAGGTTGACAAAGAAAAGATAAAGGCTGCTCTGAAAGAGGGTAAGCCAGCGATTACAGTTAAGGATGTCTTCGTTCTAGATGAGAGCGATCTAGCTGATGCTTTCACAGAAATATCCATGTTTGTTCAAGCGCTTCGTCCTAAACAGAAGGAAGAAATAAAGCGTTTTCTCCAGGCGCTCGGCTCCGGAGCTTTCACTTTAAACGAGCTTGTGGTATCTGTTCTTTCGGGTAAGGATGATATTACGAGAGGTATTGCTGCAGGGGCGAACATAGACCTTGATATGGTGCAGGTTCTTGTATTGTGGACTCTTCAACCCATTTTAGAGGCTTTCTCCGAGGTTTTACAGGGTAGCGTAGACTTTGCTGTATGGGACAAGGGTTATTGCCCTGTTTGTGGCGGATATACACGTTTAGGCTATCTCACAGGTCCTGGGGGGAGACAGTACCTCAAGTGTCAAATATGTGGACATGAGTGGTATTTTCCTAGACTAGCGTGCCCATTTTGCGGCAACAACGAGTCTGGACAGATAGGCTTCTATACTATAGGTGGTGACAAGAGGTTTAGGCTATATGTGTGCAAGAAATGTGGCAGATACTGGAAGGTTGTTGACGAGAATGTGGCTGGAACGGAGGTTCCGAGAAAGCTTTACGATGTTTGGACTCTTAAATTAGACATGTTTGCTCGAGAAAAAAATATGAAG
>CAZJJA010000150.1:0-1690 GCA_964546235.1 uncultured Thermofilaceae archaeon
TTAAGGCTAAGAGACAAGAACACAGACTATCCAGAGTTTAGACGTCTAATGACAAAGGCAGGAGTGTATATTGGCTATGAAATTGCCAGCGAACTCGATGTTACCAAGGAGAAGGTTGAGACACCTCTTAACACGGAGGCTGAAGGTATTAAAGTAAAGGACGAAGATATAGCTGTTATAGCCATACTCCGCGCAGCTATTCCGCTTGCAATGGGTATCCTTGAAACCCTGGAGAGAGCGAAGCTAGGAGTCATCTCTGCAAAGAGAGTTGAGGAGGAAGATGCCCAAAGCAAGGGCTTCGATATGGAAGTAGACGTTGGGTACCTGGGTCTCCCATCGAGCGCCAAGGATATAATACTTACTGACCCCATGCTAGCTACAGGCAGTACTATGGCGAAAATAATCCGTATACTGAAGGAAAGATATCCCTACAGAAAGATCTTCATAGCCTCAGTCATCTCAACAAAGCTGGGTATCCAGAGAGTTCTAGAGGCTGAGCCTGAGGCTGTGGTTTACACTTTGGCAGTGGATCCTATACTTAACAAGAAGGCCTACATTGTACCCGGTCTGGGCGACGCTGGAGACAGGTCTTTCGGCTAGCGGAGAAACTCGCAAGCTCTAAGAGCTAGTGTTTCAGGGTCTCTTATGTACTCTACTTTAGCTGTTTTTCTTGCATCTATGTAGGGTGCAAGCGTTTTCAGCTTGTCTGTCGAGAGACCTGTCTCGTCGAGAACCAGGATTGGTTTTCCCTCAGTATAGGCGGTGACTATTTCCTGTATGGTTCCAGCCTCCCCACCGAGAGCAACTAGGATATTCGAAGTCTTAACCAGGGCTACGCTTCTCAACCTGTAGCCAAGCCCTGTTCTAACTACTATAGCTTCTTCTGGAAAATAATAGTCTTCTTTCTCTACTGGAGGAAAAATCAAAACCTTTATTCCCTCGCTTAAAGCGAGGTCTACTACATGTTTCATGAGACCCCAGTATCCTCCAACAGCTATGACTGTTTTCCCACATGTTTTTGACAATTTTCTTACGAAAACAGAGGCTTTCTCTACGAGATTTTTCGGGGGCTCTGTTCCTAGAGCCGCTATACCGATTACCCTCATACAAATATAGAAGGCTACCTGTGTTTTATCAATCTGTCCCAGATTTCCCTTAAAGAATCCACTAGTCTTCTTGTCTCATACATCATTGTTCCCGCTGGCATATCCCTATAAAATGACACCAGAAAAACGTTCTCATTTATCCTGCCATATATAACGCTTGAACCATAACCTTCAGCTAGGACAAGTTTCGGCTTCCCATTGGTTGACATTTTGAAAGCCTCATCTATAAAAGTGAAGACGTCTTTAGCCATTGCAGCAAGCCTTTCAAGCTTTTTCCCATATTCGTCTCCCCCAACTATCCTGATCTCCTCTCCGTCAACAATAACACAACCTAACACTCGGTTAAGCCTCCTCATGTAACTCTCTACCATCCTGATAGCAAGGGGGTGCATCCTTTCACCAGGAAATATCTATCAGCCAATCAAGCTCTCCACACAGCTTCGGAACCAGAAACCTTCATCATCCACATTGGTTAGTCTTTCGAAGCCTATAAACTTTCACATTGCCTAGAAACTTTTGTTCTTGGTCAAAGAACGCGCGCTCACCCGTAGTATTTATGGCCCTCTTCTTTTCGCATTTTCTCA
>CAZJJA010000151.1:0-1562 GCA_964546235.1 uncultured Thermofilaceae archaeon
TTGGAGAAAATAGCTAAGATATTTTCGAGAAATAATATCTCTATCTTACAGTTGAAGACAAGCGTGTTTATCGACAAGCCCGCAAGAATAATCGTTTTTGCAGACATGAATGGAAAAGAGGATATAATAGATGAAATAAAAGATAAGATAATGAGAACATTACACGTCGAGAATATCGACACGGCGGGACCATTGTACAACGGCATCGCCATAGATATGTGGTCTTTCCCTGTCATTGTTGGAGGGAAACGTGGAGTTATTATGAGGGAACACTTCTATCGAGGCTACTTCACAATGGGCTGGGAGAGGCTCGGAGAAACATTTGGTACGCTATTGTTCATGATGGGTGTATCTGCAGGATTGGAAAGTTATAAAGAGCATGCCCGTGCTGTCCCAAAGACTTACCAACTAGACCTCTCAGCCGAGGTCTTCAGACTTCTGGGATATGGCGTTTTAGAGTGGTCCTTCTTGATGAGCAAGAGTGCAAGGGCTATCGTATATGACGGGTTTGAGTGCAGTCTTTTTAGAGGAAGTGGAAGAAATAAGCCTATGGGCTTCTTCACAAGGGGTATGCTTGTAGGCTGGTTGTCTGGCTTCTGGGGTGTTGATTATTCGAGGATAAGCAGTAGGGAAACCAAGTGTATAGCTAAAGGCGATGAATATTGTGAATTTGAATTCAAAATACGTTAACCTTAAAATTTTAGGGTAAAACATTTTTGGCGAATTTTTATGGCATTATCCCAGGTATAATCATTGTTATTGTACCTACGGTACGTGATTCCTACAAATAACCAGATAAAGGCTTAGCGATGCAACTACCATTTCTATTGTTTATACAAGCAGTTTTATAATTTTTCACCATATAAACTGTGGTATAGATATGGAAAAAGAGCTATTAAGACTCGAAGATCTCACCGTCGAAGTTGAAGAAAACATAGTGCTGAAGGAAGTTGATATGACTGTAGGAAGACAAGAAATACATGCCATACTAGGACCAAATGCTGTTGGAAAATCCACCCTATTAGCCGCCATAATGGGTCTGACGCATGTAAAAGTCATAAAGGGGCACATAATCTTCGAAGATAAAGATATAACTTTCATGCCTTCAACCGAGAGATCAAAACTGGGAATAGCTCTTGCGTATCAGATTCCCCCCGAGCTTGTCGGCGTAAAGCTTGGAGTTTTAGCTAGAGAAATAGCTAAGAGATTTGGTACAGAAGAAATACTAGAAAATCTTGTACATTATCTGAGACTTGAAAGCCTTATTGAAAGAGACGCATTTAAAGGCTTTAGTGGCGGGGAGAAGAAAAGGGCGGAGCTGTTTCTAACATTACTGCAAAAACCTAAGCTTGCTCTCCTCGATGAGCCAGATAGTGGAGTCGACTTAGAGAGTCTAAAGCTGATTTCTGATACAATAATGTACCTTGTAAACGAATTGGGGTCTACTGTAATTCTCGTATCACATACAGGCGAGATTTTAGAAAGGCTTGGAAACGTGAAGAGCCACATTTTGCTAGATGGAAAAATAACCTATACAGGAGATGTTAATAGAGCACTTGCTC
>CAZJJA010000152.1:0-1521 GCA_964546235.1 uncultured Thermofilaceae archaeon
ATTTTTCCTGAAACCTACCTCTTAGATCCAGGTTTTTGCTGACACTCACAAATAGCTAAACTATAAGCTTAGATATAATATAGTCGCAATTTCTCGAAGCCTGTTGGAGACGAAATATTTTACCATTAGAGTCTATATTATATCTGCGAAAAAAGATGCTTACCCGTTGGCAGAAGCTTGCGTACGGTATGGCTAGGTTTGGCTCAACAATATTTTTGAGCATATTTGCCTTCGCCAGTTTTTACGTGTACTGGGATGTTTTCAAGCTCGATTCTATGCTGGCGGGATGGATTAATGCCGCTGGTAAAATAACAATACTCATCGCTGGGACAGTAATGGGGTATGTCAGCGACTCTATCTGGACGAGGTTGGGGAAAAGAAAACCCTTCATCATTACTGGCTCGCCGCTCCTAGCGGTATCGGGAATACTATATTTTGTTCCAGATATGTTTATAGATGTTACGAACAAGACGTTGCTTTTCTACTGGGGGCTTGCATTCAACTCGTTATTCCACTTCTTTTATGGCTATCTCCTGACCCCCTATCAAGCATGGATGCCGGAGATAACAGAGCCACCTGAGAGGATCGACATCTCGGCGATACAGAATGTTTCCAATATACTCGGCAACGTTGTAGGAATCGTTATGAGCTTTATGATACCCTCTCTGATAAAACAGCAGGGATCCTTCCTGATCGCTATGATAACGTTTGCCGCCATAGAAGTTGCATTCTACATCCCCTCAGCCTTGTTCATACCAGTCGAGAAAAAGACGGTCTTGCATCCTAACATTCTACGGGACCTTAAGAACATACTTTCGTTCCGAGAGTTCATGTATTGGGAAGGAGTTAGAGGTATGATGTCCGTTGCCGAAACACTAATCTCGGCGCTTATTGTTGCATATGTAAGCAAAGTTGTAGGCGTTGGAGAGACGATAGCGGCAGCGTCCTTCGGAGTAATCCTCCTAGTATTTATAGCAGGTTTCTTCAAGTATTGGGGAGACTTGGCTAAAAGGATCGGTAAGGGACCGGCGCTCATTAGAGCGAATATAGTGTTGATAGCTGGACTAATACTAGCTCCGCTAGCTGGCCTTGTCGAAGACACAATAATAAGATGGGTCCTTGGATACATCTCTGTAGCCATAGGAGCAATTGGTCTATCAGCTTACGAGTTGTTCCCCTACGCAGTGATAGCTGATCTAGCTCACTGGGACCAGCTACGCACTGGAGAAAACAGAGCAGGACTGTATACAGGCTTTGAAAACATACCCATCAACCTCTTCCAGTCATTAGCCTACATTCTTATAGGTTCCATAACTTCGCTGCCGCCAATGCTTGGCAAGGACTATACTGTAGGACTCCTCATATGGGGACCAATAGCATCAGTGTTTGTCTTTGCAGCGATATTTCTCCTTAAAAGGACAAACATAGACCCATTCCTTAAAAAATAAAAAAAATCTCTTTGTTATGGAAAAAGAGTTTTTTCCAATTTCTTATTCTTCTCGTTGAGAATTCCTAGATATT